>NZ_JBHTSF010000006.1:0-138258 GCF_042795295.1 Streptomyces sp. NPDC056486 | reverse complement strand
CTGCTCGCGTTCTGCGGCATCATGCTGGGCATCGGCTCTTCGCTCTCCAGCGACGCCGTCACCGACAACCTGACCTTCCTCCAGGGCGAGGGCTTCCACCTCGTCTTCACGTGGATGGCCAGCACCGGCCTCGTCGCCTTCAAGTTCCTCCCCGTGATGTTCGCGATAGCCATCCCGCTGGGTCTTGCCCGCGAGGACAAGGGTGTCGCGGCGTTCTCCGGTTTCGTCGGCTTCGCCGCGATGAACCTGGCGGTGAACTTCTACCTCACCGCCAAGGGCGTGGACCTCGAGGACGAGAAGGTCATCGCCCACTACGGCATCGCCGACGTGATCGGCATCCAGTCCATCGATACGGGACTGCTCGGCGCTGTCGCTGTTGGCATCGTTGTCAGCGTGCTTCACCAGCGCTTTCGTGCTCAGCGGATGCCGGACGCGCTCGCCTTTTTCGGCGGTCTGCGGTTCGTCCCGATCATCTCCACGCTCACGCTCAGCCTGCTGGGTCTGCTGATCCCGCTGGTGTGGCCGACGTTCAACGGCTGGATCACGGATCTGGGGCGCGCGATCGGTCACGCGGGTGTCTTCGGCCCGTTCTTCTTCGGCATGGGCGAGGTGCTCCTGCGCCCGATCGGCCTGCACCACATCCTCGTCGCCATGTTCCGTTTCACCGACGTCGGCGGTTCGGGCGCGGTGTGCGGGGACCATCTCTCCGGCGCCCTCAACCTCTTCTACGCGCAGCTCAACTGCTCGAACCCGCCCGGCGACGCGGTCACCAACGCCACCCACTTCCTGTCCCAGGGCAAGATGGCGGTCTACCTCGGCGGTCTGCCGGGCGCGGCCCTTGCGATGTATCACTGCGCGAACAAGAAGATGCGCCCCGAGATCAAGGCGCTCCTGATCTCCGGCGTCGTCGCGTGCGTCGTCGGCGGCATCACCGAACCGCTCGAGTTCCTGTTCCTGTTCATCGCGCCGTGGCTGTACCTGATCCACGCCGTCCTGGTCGGCCTCGGGTTCCTGACCGCGGCCGTCCTCGGGGTGTTCATCGGCAACACCGACGGCAACGTCATCGACTGGCTGGTCTTCGGTGTCCTCCAGGGCACGACCACGAAGTGGTACCTGATTCCTGTCATCGCGGCGGTGTGGTTCGCGGCCTACTACTTCCTCTTCCGCTGGGCCATCGTCCGCTTCGACCTCAAGACGCCGGGGCGCGACGAGCCCGCGGAGGAAGAGGAAGAGACCGGCCCGGCCGGCACCGAGGAGGCTCCGCGTGAGCTGATCGCGGGGAAGTACGACGCCGTGGCGATCCTGGCCGCGATCGGCGGCGGCGAGAACATACAGACCCTGGACAACTGCATCACCCGCCTGCGTATGACGGTCGCGGATGCCGAACAGGTCGACGAGCCCCGCCTGAAGAAGCTCGGCGCGGTCGGCGTCATCAAGCTCGACGCGCACAACGTGCAGGTCATCATCGGCCCTCAGGTGCAGTCGGTGAAGGACGCGATCGCGTCGCTGGTCGGGGTGAGCTGACCGGTGGAACACCCGTCCTACGACTTCGACACACCCGTGGACCGGCACGGCACCTGGTGCACGCAGTGGGACTACGTGGAGGACCGCTTCGGCGTCCCGGACCTGCTGCCCTTCACCATCTCGGACATGGACTTCGAGACGGCACCCGAGATCCTGTCCGCACTGCGCGGCCGCCTGGACCACGGCGTGCTCGGCTACTCCCGCTGGCGCCAGGACGACTTCCTCTCCGCGATCGTCGACTGGTACGGCACACGCCACGCGACCGAGGTGGCCCCGGAGTCGATCGTCTACGGCCCGTCCGTGATCTACCAGATCGCCCGGCTCCTGCGGCTCTGGTCACAGCCGGGCGACGGCGTCGTCGTCCACACACCGGCGTACGACGCCTTCCCCAAGGCCGTCGCCGCGAACGAACGACGACTGCTGGGCTGCCCGCTCGACGACTGGACCGAACTGGAACGGCTGCTCGCCCTTCCGGACACGTCGGTCCTGCTCCTGTGCTCACCCCACAACCCCACGGGCCACGTGTGGACGGAGGCCGAGCTGAACCGCATCGCGGAGCTGTGCGCGCGGTACGGCGTCGCGGTGATCAGCGACGAGATCCACTCCGACCTCGCGCACCCGCCGCACGTACACCGCCCGTGGGTGCTGCACGGCGCCCGGGGCGGACGCTGGGCGATCGTCACGTCGGCGTCGAAGTCCTTCAACATCCCAGCGCTCACCGGCAGTTACGGCATCATCGGCGACCCCGCGACCCACGACGCGTACCTGCGTCACCTCAAGGAGGCCGACGGGCTCTCGTCCCCGGCGGTCCTCTCTCTGGTCGGCCACATCACGGCCTACCGGGAGGGAGCCCCCTGGCTGGAGGCCCTGGGCACCTACCTGCGCGGCAACCTCCAACTCGTCGCCGACCGCCTGAACACGGCCTTCCCGACCCTGCACTGGACCCCACCGGAGGCGGGCTACCTCGCGTGGATCGACGTACGCCCCCTGGGAGTGGACGACGAGGCGCTCCAGCGCGAGCTGATCGAAACGCAGAAGGTGGCCATCATGCCCGGCACGGCATACGGCTCCCCCGGCCACCTACGCCTGAACGTGGGCTGCCCACGAGCCAAGGCCGAGCGGGGGACCACGGCGCTGGTCGAGGCTGTGCGGGCGGTTCAGCGCGCCGTCGCTACCGGCCCATAAGCACTCACAACCGCGGCACCGTGCAACTGACCGCCGAGGAGGCCGAGAACGGTCGACTGGCCACCACCCTCGGCTGACCGGCTACGGGGCTGCACATGGTGTCCCATTGGTACAGTCGCAAGGTTCATCCCCCGCACCAGGGAGCCCCCGCACCATGGCCGTCGACGAACTCGACACCCGCATTCTGCGTCTCCTCCTGGAGCAGCCCCGCACCAGCGTCCGTGAGTACGCGCGTGTGCTCGGGGTCGCCCGTGGGACCCTGCAGGCACGGCTCGACCGGCTGGAGCGGGACGGGGTGATCACCGGGACGGGGCCTGCCCTCTCGGCTGCCGCGCTCGGGCATCCGGTGCTCGCCTTCGTGCACATCGAGGTCACGCAGGGGCATCTCGACGAGGTGGGCGACGCGCTCGCCGCCGTGCCGGAGATCATCGAGGCCTTCTCGATCACCGGGGGCGGCGATCTCCTGACCCGCGTGGTCGCCCGGGACAACGGCCACCTGGAGGACGTGGTCCAGCAGCTGATCCAGATGCCGGGCGTGGTCCGCACCCGTACGGAGATGGCTCTGCGCGAGCGTGTCCCGCACCGTCTGCTCCCGCTCGTCGAGTCGATCGGCCGGGCCTCCGCCGCGCAGCGGTGATCTGCGGCTTTGGCATCCTTGAGCGCATGAGCACCCTCGGCGGCACCTCGGTCATCTTCGATCTCGACGGCACACTCGTGGACAGCGAGCCGAATTACTACGCGGCTTCGCGCGAGCTGCTCGCCGAGCACGGCGTCGAGTACACCTGGGCCGACAACGAGCAGTACGTGGGCATCGGCACCCAGGAGACCCTCGCCACGTGGAAGGACCGGTACGGCATCGGCGTACCCGTGGCCGAGCTGCTCGCCGAACTCGACCGGCGCTATCTCGTGCTCGCCCGCGCCGACACCCACGTCTTCCCGGAGATGCGCAAGCTCGTGGAGCGGTTGCACGGAGCCGGGGTGCCGATGGCCGTGGCCTCCGGGTCCTCGCGCGCCGCCATCGACGCGATCCTCTCGGGCACCGGCCTCGACGCGCTCCTGACCACGGTCGTCTCGGCCGACGAGGTCGCGCGGGGCAAGCCCGCGCCCGACGTCTTCCTTGCCGCGGCCGCGCTCCTCGGCGCGGACCCGGCCGACTGTGTAGTCCTGGAGGACGCCGCCCCGGGCGCGACGGCGGCGCACGCGGCCGGCATGCGCTGCATCGCGATCCCCTATGTCACCGCCCACGCGGACGCACCCGCGTTCGCGTCCGCCGGGCTGCTGCTGCGGGGCGGGCAGGCCGAGTTCACGGCGCGGGCGGCGTGGGACTACCTGGCGTCGGTGCCGCGGCCGTAGCCGTAGCCGTAGCCGTAGCCGTCGACACGGCCACCGTCGTCAGGCCGCGGGGGCTGGCGACTCCTCAGCCTGGGGGTCGACTCCGAGCAGGTGCAGGAACATGGCCGTCACATCGCGCACGGCCGCGTCGTACGCCTGAGGGTCGGCCGCCGTCAGCCGGGCGAACTGGATGCTCATGCCACCGACCGCGCGGGCCACGGCCAGCGGATCGGCGACCGGCCGGGCGCTGCCCTCGGCCGCCAGCCGCCGGATGTAGCGGGCGGACCGGTGGATCGGGCGCTCCTGGGTCTCCTCCCACAGGGCACGCACGTCGTCGTCGGTCTGCGCCTGCTGCTCCAGCAGTCGCAGCAGCGGCAAGTGTTGGGCGTACGCGGCGATGAACGCGGCGGTGGACGCCCCTACGACCTCGCGGGCGTCGTCCCTGTCGACGCCCGGCACGTCCTGCGCTGCGAGGAACGCGTCCCGCACGCGCACTGCGAGGACGCGGAAGATCTCCTCCTTGGACGCGAAGTACACGTAGAAGCCCGCCCGCGAGACCTCCGCCTCCGCCGTGATGTCGGCGATGGTCGTCGCGCCGTAACCGCGCCGCGCGAACACGGCCTCGGCGGCGTCCAGGAGCCGCCCGCGGGCCGGGGCGTCGCTGCGGTCGCGGGCGGTCCGGGTCGCCCAGGGCTGTTGGTTTCGTGCCACGCGGCGAGCTTATTGACGTTGACGCCAATGTCAATGAGCATGGCGGCGCCAGACACTTCAGGAGGGCTTCATGGGTTCTGCCGCCGTACTCGTCGCCAACCGCGGGGAGATCGCCGTCCGCGTCCTGCAGGCCGCCGCGGAGGTCGGACTGCGCACCGTCGCCGTGTACGCCGAGGACGACGCCGCCGCGCGGCACGTTCAACTGGCGGATGAGGCACAGCCGTTGGGCGGCACAGGACCGGCCGCCTACCTGGACGCGGACGCGGTACTCGCCGCGGCCCGGCGCTCCGGGTGCGAACTGGTGCACCCCGGTTACGGGTTCCTGAGCGAGGACGCCGATTTCGCGGCGCGGTGCGCGGAGACCGGACTCCGGTTCGTGGGCCCATCTCCTGAAGTCCTTCGCCTGTTCGGCGACAAGGCACGCGCGCGTGCGCTCGCCGTGCGGCTCGGAGTACCCGTCCTGGCGGGCACCCAGGGGCCGACGAGCCTGGACGGTGCCGCCGCGTTCCTCGCCGGGCTCGGCCCGTCGGGCGCGGTGATGGTGAAGGCCATCGGTGGCGGCGGCGGGCGCGGCATACGGGCCGTACGGCACCCGGACGAACTCCCGGACGCCTGGGAGCGCTGCCGCTCGGAGGCTCTGCAGGGTTTCGGGCGTGCGGAGTTGTACGTGGAGGAGCTGCTGACCGGCGCCCGCCACATCGAGGTCCAGATCCTGGGCGACACGACCGGCGAGGTCACCCACCTCTGGGAGCGCGACTGCAGTGCCCAGCGCCGTCATCAGAAGCTCGTCGAGATCGCTCCGGCGCCCGGACTCCCCACGGCCGTACGGGACAAGCTCGTGTCCGCGGCTCTCCGGATGGCCCGCGAGTGCGGCTACACCGGTCTCGGCACCTTCGAGTTCCTGCTCCTGGGCGAGGAGTTCCACTTCATCGAGGCCAACCCGCGTCTCCAGGTCGAGCACACGGTGACCGAGGAAGTGACGGGCGTCGATCTGGTCGCGGCCCAAATCCGCCTGGCCTCGGGCGACTCGCTCGAGTCACTCGGCCTCGCGGGCCCTCCCCCACAGCCGCGTGGCTACGCGCTCCAGGCGCGCGTCAACGCCGAGTCCCCGACCGCCGACGGTACCGCGCTCCCCTCCACGGGCACGCTCACGCGCTTCGACGTGCCGACGGGCCCGGGTGTGCGCGTGGACACCGCGGCACGCAACGGAGCTGAGATCGGGGCCCGTTACGACTCGCTGCTCGCGAAGGTCATCACCCACGCGCCGCACGGAGACTTCGCGGCGGTCTGCGAACGTGCGTCGCGCGCGCTCGCGGACTTCGCCGTCGAGGGCGTACGCACCGGAATCCCGCTGCTCCGCGCCCTGCTCGCGCATCCGGGCTTCATCGCGGGCGGCGCGCACACGGGCTTCGTGGCCGAGCACATCGCCGAGCTGCTGCCCGTTGAGACTCCGCAAGTGCTCTCGGGGGACGACTCGACGATCGCCGCCCCCATGACGGGGACGGTCGTCGGCATGGACGTGGTGGTGGGCGAACAGGTTGCGGCGGGGCAGCAGTTGCTCGTGCTCGAAGCGATGAAGATGGAGCACGTCCTGCGCTCGGACACCTCCGGCACCGTGACCGCCCTGCACGCGCGCGTGGGCGACACCACGACGGAGGGCCACCCCTTGGTGACGGTGGACGCGTCGGCCGCGGGCGAGGCGGCCACGGCTCACGCAGAGGAAGCCGCGGACCCGGACGCCGTCCGCCCCGACCTGGCCGAGGCCCTGGCCCGGCACGCGATCGGCCTGGACGCGCACCGCCCCGACGCCGTCGCCAAACGCCATCGCATCGGGCGCCGCACGGCACGCGAGAACATCCAGGACCTGTGCGACGAGGGCACATTCACGGAATTCGGCGCGCTCGCGATCGCCGCCCAGCGCCGCCGCCGCTCCCTCGACGATCTGATCACCTCGACGCCCGCCGACGGCATGGTCACCGGCACGGGGCGGGTCGACGGCGTGCGGTGCGTGGCGATGTCGTACGACTACACCGTGCTCGCCGGCACCCAGGGCCTGCAGAACCACCGTAAGACGGACCGGATGCTCCAGCTCGCCGAGGAACGGCAGCTGCCCGTGGTGCTGTTCGCGGAGGGCGGCGGCGGGCGCCCCGGGGACACCGACACGACGTCCGTCGCCGGGCTCGATGTGACGACGTTCCATCAGATGGGTCGCCTGAGTGGTCAAGTGCCCCTGGTGGGTGTGGCGTCTGGGCGGTGCTTCGCGGGCAACGCCGCCCTGCTCGGCTGCTGCGACGTGGTGATCGCGACGCCGGAGGCGAGCATCGGGATGGGCGGCCCCGCGATGATCGAAGGCGGCGGTCTCGGCGTGTACCGCCCCGAAGAGGTCGGCCCCCTGTCCGTCCAGGTGCCGAACGGCGTCGTGGACATCGCCGTGGCCGACGAGGCCGATGCGGTGCGGGTGGCGCGGAAGTACCTCGGCTATTTCTCGTCCGATCACTTCTCACATGGCGCGGGCGGGAGTTTCTCACATGGTGCGGGCGGGAGTTGGGAGGCGCCTGACCCGCGGCTGCTGCGGCACGCGGTTCCGGAGAACCGGCGCCGCGCCTATGACGTGCGGGCCGCGATCGAGGGCATCGCCGACACGGATTCGGTCCTGGAGCTGCGCCGCGGCTTCGGCGTCGGGATCATCACGGCTCTCGTACGCGTCGAGGGCCGGCCGATGGGGCTGCTCGCCAACAACCCCGGGCACCTGGGCGGGGCGATCGACCGCGACGCGGCGGACAAGGCGGAACGCTTCCTGCGGCTGTGCGACGCGTTCGGGCTTCCTGTCGTCTCGCTCTGCGACACACCGGGCTTCATGGTCGGCCCCGACGCCGAACGGACCGCGACCGTACGGCACTTCTCGCGGCTCTTCGTGACCGGCGCCCAGCTCCGCGTCCCCCTGGTGAGCCTGGTGCTTCGCAAGGCGTACGGGCTCGGCGCGATGGCCATGATGGGCGGCTCCACCCGCGCACCCACGGCCACGGCGGCGTGGCCGAGCGGCGAGTTCGGCGGGATGGGCCTTGAGGGCGCGGTCCGTCTGGGCTACCGCAAGGAGCTCGCCGCGATCGCCGATCCCGAGGAGCGGCAGCAGGCCTTCGATGCCCGTGTCGCCGAGTTGTACGAGCACGGCAAGGCGGTGAACGCCGCGGCCGCCCTCGAGATCGACGCGGTCATCGACCCCGCGGAGTCGAGGAGCTGGATCCTGGCGGCGTTGGAGGGAGCGGACGGCCCACGGCCGTGATCGCCCTTGGCTGGGCGGGCCACGGCCGATCGCCCTCGGGCTGCCGGTCCACGGCCGTAGTGGCCCCGGGTAGCCGAGCCGAGGTCGTGCTGGCCCCGGGCAGCCGGGCCGAGGTCGTAATGTCCCCGGGCTGCCGAGCCAAGGCCATAATCGCCCCCCGGCAGCCGAGCCGAGGCCGTGCTGTGGCCCCGGGCAGCCGGGCCGAGGTCGTAATGGCCCCGGCTGCCGAACCAAGGTCGTAATGACCCTCGGGCAGCAGGACCCGGCCATAACCGCCCCGGGCATCCGGGCCACGGCCGTAACCACCCCCGGGCAGTGGGTCAGTACATGATCCCCACGAGGCCGTCCCCCTGCTCGGCGCAGACGAGTCCGCCCGCGCAGCAAGCGCCCCAGCTGCCGGATCCGGGCCCGAAGAGGGTCACCCGCTCCCAGTGCTCCACCGTCGGCCTGGCCCGCGAGAGGCGCAGGCCCAGCTCGTCCACCGCCATCTCGGCCAGCGGCGGCTCGTCGGGGGCCGTGGTGAGGCCGGGCAGCACGGCCACGATCTCGGCGGCGGGATAGCCGAACAGGTCGATGTCGTCCCAGGCCACCGGAGTCGACTCCGGGCCGCCCTGACCGTCCGCCCGGGCCCGCGCCTGGATCTCCACGCGGGCCAGCCGGTCCGTGGCCCCTGGGCCGCCACCGCCGAATCCCAGGACGACGCCACCGAGCTCGGCGTCGAAGCTCCAGTCCGGTTCGTAGAGGAGGCCGCCGAGCCAGGCGTCGTGCGCGTGCCGAAGCTCCGCGTACTGGCCCAGGGTCAGCCCCATGCACTGCCGGTGGTGCGTGACCGTGTCGGGCGGCAGCAGTTCCAGGATCTCGCCGGGTGTCATCCCGAACTTCAACAGTCCCGCGCCGCCCGGCAGCTCCACGCCGACTTCTCGCAACAACTCCAACATTGCACCATTGTTCACCCGTCGGCCCAGGTGGCAAGGCTGTTGACGAGATCACCCGGAAACCGGGTGCGAGGTCGGCGGTGGGTCAGCGGTGGGTCGGCGGTCAGGACTGGGGTCGGCTCCCGTGGTTGGCCGGGTGCTTGCGGCGTGCCTTCTTCTTGCGGCGTCGCTTCGATGACATGCGATACCCCTTTCACCAGGTTCGCCACGAGTGGCTTTCAGGACATTTTCTACCGTTCCACACCGGGACCCGACCGGCGACTGGGCCCCACGTAACCCCTAGCCGCGCAAACACTTTGTTCACAATGAGACGTTGACATCATTGTGTGTTCCCTCGATGCTGATCTCATGACCTCGACTCCGGAACAGCAGCCCGACGAGACCGACCCCTTCAGCCCCACGCACCCGGACCAGGTGCGCGCCGGTCGCGCCCCCGCGGCCCTCTTCCGCATCGCCGAACGTCACGCGACCACCCTCGAACAGCGGCGCCGGCAGGTTCACGCCACGATCGTCAACCCCCACGAGGCCGTACGCCTCGTGACGTTCCTGATGACCGGGATCGCGGACCTCGCGGAGGACGAGCCGGAGGTGGACCACGCGGACATCACCGCGGCGCTGACCCTCGTGCCGATGGCGCGCAGCGAGATGGACGACGTGGAGGCCGCACTGTTGAAGATGGCGCGCGGTCGCGGCATGACCTGGCCGGACATCGCCTTCGGCCTCGGCCTCGGCACTCCGCAGGCGGCGAGGCAGCGCTACGAACGACTCATCGGCCGCACGACGATCGACCCGGAAACCACGCCGGTCGCCCCGGAAGCTACGCCTCCGGACCTGTGAGGTGCTGCCGTGACGTACTCGCCTCGCCGAAGGTCCGTCGGTAGGCGCCGGGTGTGGTGCCCAGATGCGCCCGGAATCGGCGGCGCAGGTTGACCGCCGAGGCGAGTCCGACCCGGGTGGCGACGGCTTCGACCGGCAGGTCGGTCTGTTCCAGCAAGACCCTTGCCGCGCCGAGGCGTTGGCCGAGAAGCCACTGTCCCGGACTGGTGCCGAGCTGTTCGGTGAACCGCCGGGCGAGGGTCCGGCCGGAAAGACCTGCGTGTTCGGCGAGGCCCCCGAGGGTGAGCCGGGCGTCGAGGTGAGCGGTCGCCCACTCAAGCAGTGGCGCCAACGACTCTTCCACCCTGACCGGTGCGTGCTCTGACGGCTTTGCGGCGTACTGGAGTTGGCTGCCCTCCCGGTGCGGCGGCAGGACCATGTTCCGGGCGATCCGGGCGGCGTGTGCCGCGCCGTGGTCGCACCGCACGAGGTGCAGGCACAGGTCGATGCCCGCGCCGGTTCCGGCGCTGGTCGCCACGTCGCCGTGGTCCACGAAGAGCACGTCCTCGTCCACCTCCACCTCGGGGAAAGTGGCGGCGAATCGGTCGATGCTGCGCCAGTGCGTGGTGGCGCTGCGGCCGTCGAGCAGTCCGGCCCGGGCCAGGACGAACGCCCCCGTGCAGATGGCGACGATCCTCGCCCCGCGCCGGTGAGCGGCCCGCAGTGCCGCGGTGACGTCCGGCGACGCGGGAGCGCCGATCGGCTGCCAGCCGGGAACGACCACGGTGTCCGCCTCCTCCAGGGCCTCGAGTCCCGCGTCGACGAGCATCTCGTACCCGATGGTGGTCCGCAGTGGTCCGGGGCGCTCGGCGCAGATGCGGAAGCTGTAGCGGCCGGGAACGTCCGGCGGAACGGTGCCGAAGACCTCGGCGGCGCAGGCGAGCTCGAACGGTGACTGGGGCTGGTTGAGCAGTGCCACCACCCGATGGAGGTTCATGGCAGGAATGTACCTCTGAGTGTCTTTCTGGACTCTCGGCCCGGGAGGCCGGCCCCGGTCACAGTGGTCCTATGAGGGAAACCACCGGAACGGAAGTGTTGAGAACCTCGGTCCAGGTCGACGGCGAAACGGCCAGCTATCTGACCGCGGAGAGTGTGGAGACCGGAGAGAGCGGGAAGCAGGACGGACCGGCCGTCCTTTTGCTGCACGGTACGTACTGGAGCCGGGTCTGGCTCCCGGTCCTCGGCCGCATCGCCGAGGCGGGGCTTCGGCCCATCGCGGTCGATCTCCCCGGCCTCGGACGTTCGGGAGGCGAACTCACCCCGGAGACGGCCACGGTCCCCGCACTTGCGGACTGGGTGGCGCGATTCGCGTCCGCGCTGAAGATCTCCGGGCCCCTCTCCCTGGCGGGCCATGACATCGGCGGCGCCGTCGCCCAGCATCTCCTCGTCCACGACGGCCTTGAGGTGTCCCGCCTCGCCCTGGTCAACTCGGTCACCTACGACTCCTGGCCCGCGCCCCACGTGGCCCGTTTCCGGGGTCCGGGGGCCGACGCGGGGACCACCGTCGACGACGTTCTCGACGCCCGGCGAGAGGCGGTGACGGCGGCACTGTGCGGTGCTGCCACCGAGCAGCGGATCGCGGACTATCTGGATCCGTGGACCGATGCGCGGGTCCGCCGGTCCTGGATGGCCATGGCGGGCGCGGCCGACAGCCGCTACACCCTTGATCTTGTTCCCGCGCTGCGGCGGTCCGCGACACCCAAGTTGCTGATCTGGGGCGAGGAGGACGACTTCGAGAAGGTGGAGTACGCCGAGCGGTTCGCCTCGGAGATCCCGCGGACCACGCTTCTACGTATCCCGGATGCGGGGCACATCCCCACGGAGAACGCGCCCGGCCGGATCGCCCGCGCGCTCGTCGACTTCTTCACGGCGTAGAGACCCTGGTCCCCGCACCCGCCGCCGGGCCCGCATCCGCGCGCCGAAGCCACACATAGCTGACCGGCTGCGGGGCGTTCCACTCCTCGGCCAGAGCGGGGTCGACGGGCAGGAACCCGGCCCCGCGATAGCAGCGCAGGGCGGCGGCGTTCCCCGGATGCACGCGCATGAAGATCTCCGTGTACCCGACCCGCAGGGCCAGCTCGGCAAGGCCCCGCACCAGCATGCGCCCGACGCCCCGCCCGCGGAATGCGGGCGCCACGATGATCCGGGCGAGTTCCGCCTCGTCCTCCTCCTCGTCGCACCACACCTCCCCGTAGGCGCGCAGCCGCTCCCCCTCGACCAGCACGTGACCCCGCACATCCCCGTCCTGCTGCCACCCGGCGACCACCCGCGCGGCCACCGGAAAGTCCCGGAGGCCACACCAAAGGGCCACCTCACCGGCGGAGGCCGGCCAGCCTGCGACCGTGGTCGCATCCGCCACGGCGAAGGGTCGAAGCTCCATGTACGATCGCTCCCGCCATGCAGATGAATGCCAACTACACCAGTTTCGTCGCCGTCGGCGACTCCTTCACCGAGGGCATGTCGGACCTGCTGCCCGACGGCAGCTACCGCGGCTGGGCCGATCTGCTCGCCGCCCGGATGGCTGCCGTGTCCCCCGGTTTCCGGTACGCGAACCTCGCGGTGCGCGGGAAACTCATCGCGCAGATCGTGGCCGAGCAGGTGGACGTCGCTGCCGCCATGCGGCCCGATGTGATCACCCTGGTGGGCGGCCTCAACGACACGTTGCGCCCCAAGTGCGACATGGTCCGCGTACGCGACCTCCTCGAGGAAGCGGTGGAACGGCTCGCCCCGGCGTGCAAGCAGCTGGTCCTGATGCGCAGCCCCGGCCGGAACGGCCCCGTGTTCCAGCGCTTCCGCCCGCGCATGGAAGAACTCTTCGTCCACATAGACGAGTTGGCGGCACGGCACGGCGCCACGGTCGTGGACCTGTACGGATCGGCCGCCCTCGGCGACCAGCGCATGTGGGACGTCGACCGGCTGCACCTGACGCCTGAGGGCCACCGCAGGGTCGCGGAAGCGGTGTGGCAGTCACTCGGTTACGCCCCCGAGGACGACTGGAACTCCCTGCTCCCGGCCACCGCCCCGCCGAACTGGGCGGCGCGCCGCGTCATAGACGTCCGCTTCGCCCGGCAGCACCTCGTCCCCTGGATCGGCCGCCGCCTCACGGGCCGCTCCTCCGGGGACGGCCTCCCGGCCAAGCGGCCCGATCTGCTGCCTTACGAGGACGACCCGCGCGCGTAAGCCTGTCGCCGGCCTTTCTCGGCGCCGCGTACGCGCTCTACTCCTCCACCTCGTCCTCGAAGTGCAGCGCGATGGACTGCAGCACGTCCGCCGACGTCACATCGCTGCGCCCCTCGTCGTGGGCCTCGGCCAGTTGCGCGAAGGAGAAGGCGAAGGCCGAGGTGATCTGTTCGATGACGGGGCTCAGTTCCCGGCCCACCACCTCGGCCACCTCGATGGGGCTGGCATCGGCGGGGATCTCGATGCGCGGCAGCATCTCCTCGAGCATCGTGCCCACCGCGCCGCTTGGTTCGACCTCGCCTTCCGGGTTCTCCCGTACCTGTCGGCGCATCTCGATCGCCTCGGTCAGGATGCCGACGACTCTTTGGATGATCTCGCGCTGCTCCATGCCGTGAAGCCTAGACGTACGTGGATCACGAGAAGTTGTGGTGCACGGACTGCTCGTGTCGCAACCGGATCTCACCCGCTGCGGGGCGGGACCGCGAGAGCAGCTGCGGGAGCGGCTGTGAGTGCGACCTGGACGATGCTCCAACAGCCTGGGCCTCCCGGACTGTAGGGACGGTCAAAGGGCAGGTCGGACGGCAGGTAAACTCAATACACGTGACTGCCGCGCCTGCAAAGCCCCGTATCCCGAACGTCCTCGCCGGGCGTTATGCCTCCGCCGAGCTCGCCACCCTCTGGTCGCCCGAGCAGAAGGTGAAGCTGGAGCGTCAGCTCTGGCTCGCCGTCCTGCGGGCCCAGAAGGACCTGGGCATCGAGGTGCCGGACGCCGCCCTCGCCGACTACGAGCGGGTCATCGACGACGTCGACCTCGCCTCGATCGCCGAGCGCGAGAAGGTCACGCGCCATGACGTGAAGGCCCGCATCGAGGAGTTCAACGCCCTCGCCGGGCACGAGCAGGTCCACAAGGGCATGACCTCGCGCGACCTGACCGAGAACGTGGAGCAGCTCCAGATCCGGCTCTCCCTGGAGCTGGTGCGCGATCGCACCGTCGCGGTGCTCGCGCGGCTCGGGAAGCTGTCGGGCGAGTACGCCGAGCTGGTCATGGCGGGCCGCTCGCACAACGTCGCCGCGCAGGCGACGACCCTGGGCAAGCGCTTCGCGACGACCGCCGACGAGCTGCTCGTCGCGTACCGCCGCGTCGACGACCTCCTTCGCCGCTACCCGCTGCGCGGCATCAAGGGCCCCGTCGGCACCGCCCAGGACATGCTCGACCTGCTCGGCGGCGACGCCGAGAAGCTCACCGACCTGGAGCAGCGGATCGCCGGGCACCTCGGCTTCGACCGCGCCTTCACCTCGGTCGGCCAGGTCTACCCGCGCTCGCTGGACTACGAGGTCGTCACCGCCCTGGTGCAGCTCGCCTCCGGGCCCTCCTCGATGGCCAAGACCATCCGCCTGATGGCCGGGCACGAGCTCGTCACCGAGGGCTTCAAGCCGGGCCAGGTCGGCTCGTCCGCGATGCCGCACAAGATGAACACCCGCTCCTGCGAGCGCGTCAACGGCCTCACCGTCATCCTGCGCGGCTACGCGTCGATGACCGGCGAGCTGGCGGGCGACCAGTGGAACGAGGGCGACGTCTCCTGCTCGGTCGTGCGCCGGGTCGCCCTGCCCGACGCGTTCTTCGCGCTCGACGGGCTTCTGGAGACCTTCCTGACCGTGCTCGACGAGTTCGGCGCCTTCCCGGCCGTCGTCGCGCGTGAGCTGGACCGCTACCTCCCCTTCCTCGCCACGACCAAGGTCCTGATGGCCTCGGTGCGCGCGGGCGTCGGCCGCGAGGAGGCCCACGAGGCCATCAAGGAGAACGCCGTCGCCTCCGCGCTCGCCATGCGCGAGCAGGGCGCCGAGCGCAACGAACTCCTCGACAAGCTCGCCGCGGACTCGCGGATTCCGCTGGACCGCGCCGAGCTCGACGAGCTGATGGCCGACAAGCTGTCGTTCACGGGCGCGGCCGGCGACCAGGTCGCCGCCGTCGTCGCCCAGATCGAGGTGCTGCTCAAGGAGCACCCCGAGGCCGCGGCCTACGCCCCCGGCGCGATTCTCTAGAACCCTCGGTAGCCGTACTGACCGGTTGCAGCCTCCCGACGGGGCGTCGTCCTACAGGCCCACAGGCCTACAGGCCGACGTCCCTGCTGCGGAAGTCCTCGAGGGACTCGCGCCGCACCAGAAGCCGCGCGTGCCCGTCGGCCACGGCGACCACGGGAGGCCGCCCGACGAGGTTGTAGCCGGACGCCATCGAGAGGTGGTACGCACCGGCCACCGGTACGCCCAGGATGTCTCCCGGCCTTACGTCGCCCGGCAGTTCGATGTCGGAGGCGAGCACGTCGCCCGCCTCGCAGTGCCTCCCGACGACGGTCACCGGCGCGGACGCGACCGTGGAGTGCCGGCCGATCAGACGCGGCGCGTACCGCACGCCGTACAGCGCGGGCCGCGGGTTGTCGCTCATTCCGCCGTCCACGGCGACGAAGGTGCGCCCGCCGGTCCTCTTGACGGCGAGCACGCGGTAGAGGGCCACTCCGGCGGGGCCCGCGATGGCCCGTCCCGGTTCGATGAGCAGCTTGGGGACGGTGAGCCCGGCCGCCGCGCAGCTCTCGATCAGTTCGGCGCGCACCTTGCGGGCGAGCGTGGTGATGTCGAGGGCTTCCTCGCCGGGGCGGTAGGCGATGCCGTGGCCGCCGCCGAGGTCGAGTTCGGGCAGGGTGACGCCGTGCTGGTCCTTTATGCGGGCCATCAGGCCGACGAGCCTGCGTACGGCGGCGATGAACGGCTTGTCGGTGGTGATCTGCGAGCCCAAGTGGCAGTGCAGGCCCGTCAGTTCGAGTCCTGGCTGGCCGATGATGCGGGCGATGGCGTGCTGCGCGGAGCCGTCGGTGATCGACAGGCCGAACTTCTGGTCGTCGGTCCCGGTGCGGATCTTGGCGTGACCGCCCGCCGCGATACCCGGCACCACCCGGACCATCACCTTCTGACGGCTGCCCGGCGGCACGGCGGCGGCGAGCCGCGCGATCTCGGAGGCACTGTCGATGACGATGCGCCCGACGCCGAGCCGCAGCGCGGCTTCCAGGTCGTGCGGGCTCTTGGCGTTGCCGTGCAGCACCATGCGCTCGGCGGGGAAGCCCGTGGTCACGGCGAGCTCCAGCTCTCCCGCGGAACAGACGTCGAGCCCGAGCCCCTCCTCTGCGACCCAGTGGGCCATCGCGCGGCACAGGAACGCCTTGGCGGCGTAGTGCACTTCGGCGTCGGGGAAGGCGTGCAGGTAGGTGCGGCAGCGTGTTCGTACGTCGCCTTCGTCGATGAGGTAGGCCGGGGTGCCGAAGCGCTCGGCGATCTCGGTGAGCGGTACGCCGCCCACGGTGAGGTCGCCGTGGGCCAGGCGCGCGGTGGACGCGGGCCAGACGGACAGGTCGTCGTCGGCGGTGGCGTCCGGGGTGACGGGTTCGTGCAGGGTGGTCATGGGCAGGTTCTCTCTTCGCCTCGTCCTCTTGCGGTTCCGCTTCCGGTTCCGCGTCCTCAGCCGATCCAGGTGGTCAGGGCGCCGACCAGTGCGGCGGCCCCCGTGACGCGCAGCGCGCCGACCGCCTGCGGGTCCCACTCGCGCCAGGCGGCGGTGCGCCTCCTGGGTGCGCCGACGGGGTGCGCTGCGAGCCGCGGATCGACGGTGACTTCGTGGACGCCGAGCGGCTCGGTGAGCGCCCGAAGCGCCGGTTCCGAGAGCCTGATCCAGGCCTGGCGGGCGCCGAGGGCGGCACTGAGGCGCTGAGGGGTGGTGAAGGCGACGGCGGTACGGGCGCCGACGGGTGTGCGGAACAGGCGGGCGACGCTGCCCGCGGGTCCCGGCCGGACGGGGACGAAGAGCGGTCCGGCCGGGCCGGGTTCGAGGGGCTCGGGGTCCTCGGCGCACTGTTGCTCTGCCATGGGGTTCCTCCTTGAGGATCCTGTTCGGTGAACGGTGACCCCCGGGCCCGGGCAGGAACCCGGGGGCCTCACCTGACGCTATGCCCGGCGCCGGGTGCCACCTGCCCCTCCATGACGGGACGTTGACGGTGAACGAGCCCGTGTTGACGAGGGCTTGACGGGGCCGCGCCTCGTCCGGACGGCGGCCTGACCCGACCCGCCCGTCAAGCCCCCGTAAAGGCGACCGCGCACCGCGTCAGCGCCGCGTCAAGGTTCGGCGCGGCGGGAATCCCGCCCCCGCGAGGTGCCTAGCGTCTCCGTCATGGCCCGACGCATGACACGCCCCGCATGACACGCCCCGCACGGCGCACCCTCGCCACCCCCGGCATCCGCACGACACCCCTGTGGACGCACGACCGCACCTGGGCCGGGGACGCCCGCTCCGCGGCCGCCTGCGCCGCGCTGCTGTTCGGGCTGCTGATCGCGCTGGACGCGGTGACCGGCGGGCTCACCCCCTGGCGGGCGCCGCTCTGGCTGGGGCTCGGTGTGCTGCTGTTCGCCGCGCTCACGCCGCCGCGTGTGACGGCGCACGACACGACCCTGGTCTCACGGGGTCCGATCCGTGTCCGGTCGGTGCGGCTTGATCATCTCGTGGCGGTGCGCCGGTCCGACGGCATCGCACCGCGGCTCGTCCTGCGGGACGCGTCCGGCGGCGAGGTCGTACTTGACCCCGAGGTGCTCGTCGTCAATCCGCCGCTCTGGCGTCTCGTGGCCCAGGGGGCCCGCACATCTGTCGCCGACGGATCGCTCCTGTGCGGGGCGACCGTGCTGAGCCGGCTCGCGGAACGCATCGACCGCGACACGGCCGAGGGGATTTTCAAGGCCTCTGGCCTGGAGTGACTCCGGATCGGGGCACGGCGGGGCCCGGCCCCTGCCCCGCCGTAGCCGCACGCTCGTTCCAGATCAAGAGTGCCTGGAAGAGGCCAAGGTCACAGCCGTAGTCGGCACCGAGTGCCAGGTGTTCCGCCCTAGCATCATGCCCATGACGGTCCTGCCTGACGACGGGCTTCCCCTGGCCGCCGAGTTCCCTGATGCGACCCATGAGCAGTGGCAGCGCCTGGTGGAAGGCGTACTGCGCAAATCGGGTAAGGACGTATCGGGGTCGGCCGCTGAGGAAGCGCTGTCCACCGCGCTCGAGGACGGGCTCACGACCCGCCCCCTGTACACCGCCCGAGATGCCGCGCCTGACGCCGGTTACCCGGGTTTCGCCCCCTATATCAGGGGCGGCACCGCCGCGGGCAGCGCCGCGACGGGCTGGGACGTACGGCAGCGGCATGCGACCACGGACCCCGCGGGCACGAACGAGACGGTCCTCGCGGACCTGGAGAACGGCGTCACCTCGCTCTGGCTCGGCGTCGGCCCCGGCGCGCTCCCGGTGTCCGGCATCGAGCGCGCCCTTGACGGCGTCTTTCTCGACCTGGCACCCCTCGCCCTGGACGCGGGCGGCGAAGTCGGGCCCGCGGCACGCGAGTTGTTCCGGCTCTACGAGGAGCGGGGCATCCCGAAGGACACCGCGCACGGCACTCTCGGCGCGGACCCCCTCGGCCATGAGGCCCGCACCGGCGGGCGGCTCGACCCTGCCGCCGCGATCGAACTGGCCCGGCTGTGCGGGCAGGAGTACCCGAACCTGCGCGCGCTGGCCGTCGACGCCCTGCCGTACCACGAGGCCGGCGGCTCGGCCGCGCAGGAGCTCGGCGCATCGCTCGCCACGGCGGTCGCTTATCTGCGTGAGCTGACCGAGGCCGGGCTCACGGTCGAAGCGGCCTGCGCCCAGCTGGAGTTCCGGTACGCGGCCACCGCCGACCAGTTCCTGACCATCGCCAAGTTCCGGGCGGCGCGGCGGCTCTGGGCCCGCGTGGCCGAGGCCTGCGGCGCCCCGGACGCGGGGGCCCAGCGCCAGCACGCCGTGACCTCGCCCGTGATGATGTCGCGCCGCGATCCGTGGGTGAACATGCTGCGGACGACGGTGGCCTGCCTCGGCGCGGGCGTCGGCGGCGCCGACTCCGTGACCGTCCTGCCCTTCGACCACTCGCTGGGCCTGCCGGACGCGTTCGCGCGCCGCATCGCCCGCAACACCTCGACGATCCTCCTGGAGGAGTCGCACCTCGCCCGCGTGATCGACCCGGCGGGCGGCTCCTGGTACGTGGAGCGGCTCACGGACGAACTCGCCCACGCGGGCTGGGAGTTCTTCCAGGAGATCGAGCGCGCGGGCGGCCAGGCGGCGGCCCTGCGCTCCGGTCTGATCGGTGAACGTCTCGCCGCCACCTGGGCCAAGCGCAGCGAGAAGCTGGCCAAGCGGCGCGAACCGATCACCGGCGTCAGCGAGTTCCCCAACCTGACGGAGCGTCCGGTCGAGCGCGTGGCCCCGCCCGCCGAGCCGTCGGGCGGTCTGCCGCGCGTACGCCGCGACGAGGCGTACGAGATCCTGCGCTCACGCTCGGACGCCCACCTCGCATCGGCGGGGACCCGCCCCCGGGTGTTCCTCGCCGCACTCGGCCCCGCCGCCGCACACACCGCGCGGGCCTCCTTCGCCTCGAACCTCTTCCAGGCGGGCGGCATCGAGGCGGTCCACGACCCGGTGTCGGTGGACGCGACGACGGCCGCCGACGCGTTCAAGGCCAGCGGCGCCGCGGTGGCGTGCCTCTGCTCGAGCGACGCGCTCTACGAGGAGCAGGCCGCGGAGGTCGCCGACGCGCTCAAGTCGGCGGGCGCGCAGCGGGTGTTCCTCGCCGGGCGGCCCGCCGAGTACGCCGCCGTCGACGCGTACGTCTTCGCGGGCTGTGACACCGTCTCCGTGCTCTCCTCCACCCTCGACCACATGGGAGTGGCGTAATGCGGATCCCCGACTTCTCCGACGTCGAGCTGACGTCACAGGCACCCACCGAAGCCTCCAAGGACCAGTGGCGAAGCGCCGTCAAGGAGTCCACCGGCAAGGCCGACGACGACCTCCTGTGGGAGACCCCGGAGGGCATCGCGGTCAAGCCGCTGTACACCGGCGCCGACCTGGAAGGCATCGACTTCCTGCAGACGTATCCGGGTGTGGCGCCGTATCTGCGCGGCCCCTACCCCACGATGTACGTCAACCAGCCCTGGACGATCCGGCAGTACGCGGGGTTCTCCACGGCCGAGGAGTCCAACGCCTTCTACCGCCGCAACCTCGCGGCAGGGCAGAAGGGCCTCTCGATCGCCTTCGACCTGCCGACCCACCGCGGCTACGACAGTGACCACCCGCGCGTGACCGGCGACGTCGGTATGGCGGGCGTCGCGATCGACTCGATCTACGACATGCGTCAGCTCTTCGACGGCATTCCGCTGGACAAGATGACGGTGTCGATGACGATGAACGGCGCCGTGCTCCCCGTACTCGCGCTGTACATCGTGGCCGCCGAGGAACAGGGCGTGGCGCCCGAGAAGCTGGCCGGGACCATCCAGAACGACATCCTCAAAGAGTTCATGGTCCGCAACACCTACATCTATCCGCCCAAGCCCTCGATGCGGATCATCTCCGACATCTTCGCGTACACCTCGCAGAAGATGCCGCGCTACAACTCCATCTCGATCTCCGGCTATCACATCCAAGAGGCGGGCGCGACGGCCGACTTGGAGCTGGCGTACACCCTTGCCGACGGCGTGGAGTATCTGCGGGCCGGTCAGGAAGCGGGCCTGGACGTCGACGCGTTCGCGCCGCGGCTCTCCTTCTTCTGGGCGATCGGGATGAACTTCTTCATGGAGGTCGCCAAGCTCCGTGCGGCGCGCCTCCTCTGGGCGAAGCTGGTCAAGCAGTTCGACCCGAAGAACGCCAAGTCGCTCTCCCTGCGCACCCATTCGCAGACCTCGGGCTGGTCGCTCACCGCGCAGGACGTGTTCAACAACGTCACGCGTACGTGCGTCGAGGCGATGGCGGCGACGCAGGGCCACACCCAGTCGCTGCACACGAACGCCCTCGACGAGGCGCTCGCCCTGCCGACCGACTTCTCCGCGCGCATCGCCCGCAACACCCAGCTGCTCATCCAGCAGGAGTCGGGCACGACGCGGTCGATCGACCCGTGGGGCGGCAGCGCGTACGTCGAGAAGCTGACGCACGATCTGGCGCGCCGCGCCTGGCAGCACATCGAGGAGGTCGAGGCGGCGGGCGGCATGGCGCAGGCCATCGAAGCGGGCATCCCGAAGCTGCGCGTGGAGGAGGCCGCGGCCCGTACGCAGGCGAGGATCGACTCGGGGCGCCAGCCCGTCATCGGCGTCAACAAGTACCGCGTGGAGACCGACGAGCAGATCGACGTCCGGGCGGTCGACAACTCGTCCGTACGCAACCAGCAGATCGCCAAGCTGAAGCGTCTTCGCGAGGAGCGCGACGAGGCGGCCTGCCAGGACGCGCTGCGGGCGCTGACCGCGGCTGCCGGACGGGAACCCGGTCCGGGCCTCGAAGGCAACCTCCTGGCCCTGGCGGTCGACGCGGCCCGTGCGAAGGCGACGGTCGGCGAGATCTCCGACGCCCTGGAGACCTCCTACGGGCGGCACGCGGGGCAGATCCGTACGATCTCCGGTGTGTACCGCACCGAAGCAGGCTCGTCCCCGTCCGTGGAACGCACCCGCACGCTCGTCGGGTCCTTCGAGGAGGCCGAGGGGCGCCGCCCGCGCATCCTGGTCGCCAAGATGGGCCAGGACGGCCACGACCGCGGCCAGAAGGTCATCGCCACCGCCTTCGCCGACCTCGGCTTCGACGTCGACGTCGGCCCGCTCTTCCAGACCCCGGCGGAGGTCGCGCGCCAGGCGGTCGAGGCGGACGTGCACATCGTCGGCGTCTCGTCGCTCGCCGCCGGGCACCTCACCCTCGTACCTGCACTGCGTGCGGAGCTCGCCGCCGAGGGCCGTGAGGACATCATGGTCGTCGTGGGCGGCGTGATCCCGCCGCAGGACGTGCCGACCCTCCTCGAGATGGGCGCGGCGGCCGTCTTCCCGCCCGGCACGGTGATCCCGGACGCCGCGTACGACCTGGTGAAACGGCTGGCGGCCGACCTCGGCCACGAGCTGTGAGCATGGCAGCGCCGAGGATCGACATCGACGCGTACGTCAAGGGCGTCCTCGACGGGAAGCGGGCGCAGATCGCACGCGCCATCACGCTCGTCGAGTCGACCCGACCCCAACACCGCGCCCTCGCACAGGAGTTGCTGACGCAGCTGCTTCCGCACAGCGGGCGGGCGCGGCGGATCGGCATCAGCGGGGTGCCCGGCGTGGGCAAGTCCACGTTCATCGACGCGCTCGGCACGATGCTGACCGGGCTCGGGCACCGGGTGGCGGTCCTCGCCGTCGATCCTTCCTCCACCCGGACGGGCGGCTCGATCCTCGGCGACAAGACGAGGATGGAACGCCTCGCGGTGGACCCGGCGGCGTTCGTGCGTCCATCGCCCACCGCGGGGACGCTCGGCGGGGTCGCGAAGGCGACGCGTGAGTCGATCGTGGTGATGGAGGCGGCGGGCTACGACGTCGTGCTGGTGGAGACCGTGGGCGTGGGCCAGTCGGAGACGGCGGTCGCGAACATGGTCGACTCGTTCCTGCTGCTGAGCCTGGCCCGCACCGGCGATCAACTGCAGGGCATCAAGAAGGGCGTCCTCGAACTCGCGGACGTCCTGGCCATCAACAAGGCGGACGGCCCGCACGAGCGTGACGCGCGCTCGGCGGCACGTGAACTCGCGGGCGCACTACGCCTGATGCACCCTGCGGACGCCGCGTGGACACCGCCGGTGCTCAGCTGCAGCGCGCGGGAGTCCAGCGGCCTCGACGAGGTCTGGGACCGCCTGGAACAGCACCGTTCACTCCTCGACTCCACGGGCCGCCTCGCCGCCAAGCGACGCGATCAGCAGGTCGACTGGACGTGGACGATGGTGCGGGACGAACTCCTTGACCGGCTGCGGGGGGACGGGGCCGTGCGGGATCTGGCACCGGAGCTTGAACAGCGGGTGCGCGAGGGCACGTTGACGGCCACGACGGCGGCCGAGCGGATTCTGGAGGCGTTTCAGGGGGGCGGGGGTTCCGGGGCTGCCGGGACTGCCTAAGGCGCTGGGGGGCGGCAGAGC
This sequence comes from Streptomyces sp. NPDC056486, assembly GCF_042795295.1. Taxonomy (NCBI): domain Bacteria; kingdom Bacillati; phylum Actinomycetota; class Actinomycetes; order Kitasatosporales; family Streptomycetaceae; genus Streptomyces; species Streptomyces sp. NPDC056486. Next base: position 115,207 of record NZ_JBHTSF010000006.1, on the reverse strand, counting down.
GATGCCCGAAATCCCTTACGAAAGTAGTGAGTTGCTCCGCACCTTCGTCAGTGCCGGACACTTACCGCGATTCATACGCTCCAGGGCATGATCAGAACCCACTCACGGCGCAGCGCCGTCACCGCTCTGTTGGCCTTCTCCCTCCTCACCCCTGCCGTCGCGGCCTGCGCCGAGGGCGACGGCTCGTCGTCAGCGGGACAAGCGTCCCCGCCGGCGTCGGAGGCCGCGCTTTCCCTTCCGCGCCCTTCCGGGTCCCACGAGATCGGACGGGACACCCTCCACCTCGTGGACGACGAGCGACGTGACCCGTGGGTGCCCTCAGCCGGGTCCCGAGAGCTGATGGTGTCCGTCCTTTATCCGGCCCGGCGCGCTGACGGTGACGGCGGCCGTGCGCCCTACCTGGCGACCAAGGAGGCCGAACTTCTGCTGAAGGGGCAGAAACTGGACAAGTTGTACGACGCCGAGCAACTGACCTCCGTCCGCACGAACTCCCGCGCCGCCGCCGGGCCCACCAGGGGCAAGCACCCGCTCGTCGTCCTCTCCCCGGGCTTCACGCTGCACCGTGCCACCCTCAGCGCACTCGCGGAGAACCTGGCTTCCCACGGTTACATCGTCGCCCTCGTCGACCACGCATACGAGTCCTTCGGAACGGAATTCCCGGGCAGGAAGGGCACAAAGGACCCCTCGCGCCTCCGCACCTGTGTCGCGTGCGAGAGGGTCGAGCAGGCGCCTAACGGTGACGCCGGGGAGAGGAAGGCGCTGGCCAAGGCCGCACGGAACCGCGCAGCGGACATTTCCTTCGTCATCGACGAGTTGACCGGAGACGATGTGCCCGGACGATCCCGGCCAGGTGGCGGACGGCACCCCGACTACGCGGCTCTCGTCGACACTCGGCGGATAGGGGCCGCAGGCCACTCGCTGGGCGGGAACGCGGCGACCGTGGCTGCCGGAACGGACCGCCGAATCCGCGCCGCCGCCAACCTGGACGGCACGTTCTTCGCCCCGGTTCCGTCCCCCGGCACCAGCCGCCCCGTCCTCATGCTCGGTACCCGCGAGGGGCACGACCCCCGTGCCGAAGACGTCACCTGGCCACGCCAATGGCACCTCCTGTACGGCTGGAAGCGCTGGCTCACGGTTGCGGACTCCGGCCATCTCACCTTCACCGACCTGCCGATACTCGGCGGTCAGCTCGGCATGACCGACCCCTCGGCCCCGCTCTCCGGCAAACGCTCGGGGGAGATCACCACCGGATACGTCACGGCCTTCTTCGACCGGCATCTCCGCGACCGGCACCGCCCCCTCCTCGACGGCCCCTCGAAAGCCAACCCGGAGGTCGCCTTCCACTCGCCCTGACGGAACCGGGCGCTCGGTCAGGGCCAGGCATCCGGCAGGACGAGCCAGACCTCGGAGAAGGCAAGACCGTGCTCGCTGTTGGCGCCGATGGCCCCGCCCGGACCGTGGCCCCCTCCGCCGCCCGGCGCGGCGACGCCGTAGATTCGACCCGTGCGGGCGCAGCCCCTCACGTGCCAGGCCGACCGAACCGCCCGTCGTCGAAGGAGCCACCTGCCCCATGACCACCGCTGACTCCGACGAAGCTCCCGTCCTCCATCGCACCCACGGCCACGCGGGGCACATCGTTCTCAACCGTCCCCGTGCCATCAACGCCCTCAACCACGCCATGGTCGGCTTGATGGACGACGTCCTCAGCGGCTGGGAGCGGGACGACGCCATCGAGACCGTCGTCCTCACCGGCGCAGGTGCCCGCGGGCTGTGCGCCGGGGGCGACATCCGGTCGATCCACGATGATGTGCGGGCGGGCGGCGGCTCCGCGTCCGTAGCCTTCTGGCGTGACGAGTACCGGCTCAACGCCCGCATCGCCCGCTTCCCGAAGCCGTACGTCGCCGTCATGGACGGCATCGTGATGGGCGGCGGGGTCGGCGTATCCGCGCACGGCAGCGTGCGGATCGTCACCGAGCGCTCCCGGATCGCCATGCCGGAGACCGGGATCGGCTTCGTGCCGGACGTCGGCGGTACGTATCTGCTGACGCGGACGCCCGGCGAACTGGGCACCCACCTCGCGCTGACCGGCTCGGCCGTGGGCGCGGGCGACGCGCTGCTGTGCGGCCTCGCCGACCACTACGTGCCCTCGGAGCGGCTTCCGGAGTTCACCGCCGCGCTGGCCGACGCCGAGGTGGACGAGGTCGTCGCGCGGTACGCCACCGCAGCACCCGAGGGCGAACTCGCCGCCCACCGCGAGTGGATCGACGCCTGCTACGCCGCCGACTCCGTGGAGGAGATCGTCGACCGGCTGTACGACTCAGGGGACCGGGCGGCGAAGGAGACGGCCGAGACCATCCTCGGCAAGTCGCCGACCTCTCTGAAGGTCACCCTCGCCTCCCTGCGCCGGGCCCGCGCCCTGGCCACACTCGAGCAGGTACTCGACCAGGAGTACCGCGTATCGGCCACCGCGATCGGCGCACCTGACCTGGTCGAGGGCGTCCGCGCCCAGGTGGTCGACAAGGACCGCGACCCGCAATGGTCCCCCGCCGAGCTCGCGCAGGTGACCGACGCGGACGTGGCCCGCCACTTCGCGCCGCGCGCCGGCGACGAGCTCGGACTGGCCCCCGAGGCGGACCCACGGTGCCCCTGATCCAGACGCCCCGCCTCGTCCTGCGGCGCTGGCGCGATGCGGACGTCGCCCCCATGACCCTCATCAACTCCGACCCCGAGGTGATGCGGTGGATCGGCGACGGCTCCGCCCATGACGGGGAAGAGCAGACCCGGTCCACCATGGCGAGGTGGGAGCACGGGTGGGAGACCGAGGGCTTCGGGCTCTTCGCGGTGGAGGTCCGTGCCACCGGTGAACTCGCCGGGTTCACCGGGCTTTCCGTGCCGCACTACCTCCCCGAGGTGATGCCCGCGGTGGAGATCGGCTGGCGCCTCGGCCGTTCCTTCTGGGGACAGGGCCTGGCCACCGAGGCGGCACGTGCCGCCCTCGACTTCGGCCTCACCGACCGTGGTCTGGAGCGGATCGTCAGCATCGTCCAGGTCGGCAACGACGCTTCGGAACGCATCATGAACAAGCTCGGCATGCGGGTGGAGCGAGGCACCTTCGACCCTCACTGCGGCCGTGCCCTGCGCATCCACTCTCTCGACGCCTCCGCTACGGCGGATCTGTCTCCGTGACGACGGCGAGCAGCTGGAAGGGCAGTTCCCTGTCCCACTGGGAGACCCCGAGAGCGATCCACCGGCCATCGACCCGCCACAGATGAAGGTCCGGCACCGAGGAGCTCAGCGAGCCCCACGGCTCCGGTATGTCCTCGCCCGCATCGCTCTCGCCGCCGTACTCATCGCCCGATGACCGCTCGAAGAGGCTCGCCAGGCTGAATATCTGCGGCGCTCCCCAGCGTTCGGCGAGCAGGACCGTCAGGCCGTCACGCTCGGCCTCGTACTGCTCCTCGGTCGCTTCCCACTCCGTGCCGTCGTCCTCCCAGAAGTCGCCACTCGTCAGTAACTCGGCGATGTGATACCCCGGACCGCCGACGCCGCCGTTCGACCAGCCGTGCTCGGCGGGGAACTCCCGTGAGCGCAGCAGGTCGATCGCGGCGAGATGCTGTGCGGTACTCATGACATCCAGTAAACCGGTCGCCACTGACAACTGTCCCGCCGTCAGGCTCCCGGCGTCACCATCCGGACATCGTGCCTCACGCGTCGCGCCGCCGCACCGCCCACCAGCCCGCGAGCAGCGCGGCAGCCGCCCACGCCGCCAGGACGGCAAGTCCCGCCCAGGGGCCGAGCGTTCCCGTCGGGTTCTCGTGCAGCACCTGCTGTCCCGCCTTGTCCGGCAGGAACTCCGCGACGCCGCTCGCCACGTCCCCGACCACGAAGGACACGATGAGCGTGAACGGGATGAGGATGCTCAGTACGGCGACCCCGCTGCGCAGCAGCATGGTCAGGCCCGCGGCGAGCAACGCCATGAGCGCGAGGTAGATGCCACCGCCGACGCACGCCCGGACGGCACCGTCATGGCCGAGGCCGATGGCGTAGTCCCCCATGAAGGCCTGACCGGCCAGGAAGCCCACGAAGCTGGTGAGGAGCCCCACGCCGAGCGCCAGGGCGCCCACCACTGCGACCTTGGAGCCGTAGAAGAGCCCTCTGCGCGGCACCGCGGAGAGCGAGATGCGCAGCGCGCCGTTCAGGTACTCGGATGACATCGCCGTCGTACCGAAGCTGATGGCGGCGATCTGGCCGAAGTTGAGTGCGTAGAAGGCGCCCCAGAGCGGTTCGAAGTCGGCGTTGTCCGCCTCCGCCGTGCCGACCGCGGCGAACGCGAGCACGGTGATGGCGAGGGTGGCCACGAAGACGGCGATCAGTGAACCGAGGCTGGCGCGCACCGACTTGATCTTGATCCACTCCGAGTGGAGCACGGCGGGTGTCGACATGGTCAGGCCTCCTGGCGGGGCAACGAAGTGGCGGCGGCGAACTCGGTCTCGTCGGCCGTGAGGGCGAGGTAGGCCTGCTCCAAGGAGGCCTGCTCGTCGGAGAGTTCGAGGAGAGGAATGCCGTGACCGGCGGCGATGGACCCGATCTCCTCGGCCTTCGCGCCGTCCACCGTCCAGCGGCCGTCGTCCCCCGCGGTCATCACGTACCCCTTGTCCGTCAGGAGGTCTCGCAGCCGGTCGCTCTCCGGGGTGCGCAGCCGGACGCGCGGGCTGCTGTGCGCAGCGATGAAGTCCGGCATCGAGGTGTCCGCGAGGAGCTTGCCGCGGCCGAGGACCACCAGGTGGTCGGCGAACGTGGCCGTCTCGTTCATGAGATGGCTGGACACGAGGACCGTCCGGCCCTCACGGGCGAGGCGCCGCATCAGTTCGCGGATCCAGATGATGCCTTCGGGGTCGAGGCCGTTGGACGGCTCGTCCAGCATGACGACGCGCGGGTCGCCGAGCAGTGCCCCCGCGATGCCCAGGCGTTGACGCATGCCGAGCGAGAACGTCTTGATCCGGCGCCCCGCCACCGTGGCGAGTCCGGCCTCTTCGAGTACCTCGTCCACGCGCCGGGCGGGGATGCGGTTGCTGACGGCGAGGGCGAGGAGGTGGTTGCGTGCGGTACGCGATCCGTGCGCGGCCTGGGCGTCGAGCAGGGCTCCCACGTGGCGCAGGGGTTCGTCGATGGCCGCATAGGGCCGACCGCCCACGGTCGCGGTGCCCGAAGTGGGCCGGTCGAGGCCGAGGACGAGTCGCATGGTGGTGGACTTGCCGGCGCCGTTGGGGCCGAGGAACCCGGTGACCTTCCCCGGGCGGACGGTGAAGGTCAGTCCGTCCACCGCGCGGGTGGTGCCGTACTCCTTGGTGAGGTCTTGGACGTCGATGCTGGTCATGGGTCCAGACTCGCGGCCGGGCGGGTGTCGGGGCTTCCCCCGGCCGGGGGCTTCGTCTCCCCCTCACGGGGGAGCCGGGCAGGCTTGCCCTGCTGGCACGATGGCGTGATGCCCCGCTTCCTTCGGCCGCTCACGCAGGCGGTGACCTATACGCGTTGGCTGCATCTGCTCATCGGCTCGGCCATCCCCTTGATGGGCGCGTTCATCACGCCAGGGCTCAGCACCCTCTCAACCGCCGAGTGGGTGCAGATCGCGCTTCAGCCGATCCCGCTGGTGGCGGCGGCCGCCCTGCTGCTGCCGTTCCTGCGCAGGGCGGAGGGGCTGCAGGCGCGGCTGATGCTGTTTCCGGGGCAGCACGCGCGCGTGCGCGGCGGCGACGAGGACTCCGGCATCTCCGTGGCTCCCTCAGCGTCGTGGCGCGAGCGGGGCAGGACGGCGCTGTGGGCCGTGCTTCGCCTGGAGGCCGGCTTCGCGGCGGGCTTCGTCACGGTGCAGTTCCTCGGGACCGCACTGGCCCTGGTGGGAGCGGCGTCGTCGGATTCCCGACAGGAACCCGGGGTGCTCTTCCCCCTGCCGGGACCGAACCCGGCGAACGCGCTGCTCGTTCCGGTCCCGGTCCTGGTGCTCCTGGGGATCATGGTGGTTGCGGGCCGGCTGATGACCTCGGCCGCCCGGCATCTCCTCGGCCCCTCCCCCAAGGAGCGCCTCGCCGCCCTGGAGGAGCGCACGGAGCAACTCCTCGAACGCAACCGGATCGCGCGGGAACTGCACGACTCCATAGGGCACGCGCTGACCGTCGCCGTGGTTCAGGCGGGGGCCGCCAGGGCCGCCGCCGACCCGGAGTTCACCACCCGCGCACTGGGCGCGATCGAAGAGACCGGCAGGGCCGCCCTGGAGGACCTGGAGCGTGTCCTGCGGGTGCTGCGCACGGACGGGCAGCCCGCGAGCCGCCGTCCCACCCTCGCCGAGGCCGCCCAACTCCTGGATTCCGCGCGGGCTTCGGGGGCGAAGGTCGACACGGAGGTGACGGGCCCCGTGGAGCGTCTGCCGGGCCCGGTCACCCGCGAGGCCTACCGCATGCTCCAGGAGGCCCTCACGAACGTGCTGCGCCACGCCGGGCCGGTTCCGGTACAGGTGCGGGTCACGGTTCACGAGACGGCCCTGGAGATCGACGTACGCAACGCACTGTCCCCTGGCGGGGAGAACACCGGTCGCGGCGGCAGCGGCCTGCGCGGCATCCGGGAACGGGCCACGCTGCTGGGCGGCCGGGCCACCACGGGCCCGCGTGAAGGCGAGTGGCAGGTGCACGTCGAGCTGCCCCTGGGGTGACCCCCCGGGGGTGATCTACGCTGACCGGATGCCGGTCACTGTCCTTCTCGTCGACGACGAACCGCTCGTACGCGCCGGATTGCGCGCCGTCCTCGAGGCGCAGCCCGACATCGAGGTGGTGGGCGAGGCGGCCGACGGGGCCGCGGTGATTCCGCTCGTGCGGCAACTGCGGCCCGACGTGGTCGCCATGGACGTACGCATGCCGCTCCTCGACGGCATCGAGGCCACGCGCGCCGTCCTGCGCACCGTGCAGGACCCACCGAAGATCCTCGTCGTGACGACCTTCGAGAACGACGAGTACGTGTACGAGGCTCTGCGCGCCGGTGCCGACGGTTTCCTGCTCAAGCGGGCCCGTCCCACCGAGATCGTGAACGCCGTCCGTCTCGTGGCGGAGGGCGAGTCGCTGTTGTTCCCCGCGGCGGTACGGCAGCTGGCGGGCGAGTACGGACGGCGGCCCGGCAACACGGAGGCCAGGGCCGCCCTGGACCGCGCCGCGCTCACCGAGCGCGAGGCGGACGTACTGCGCCTCATGACGCGCGGTCTGTCGAACGCGGAGATCGCGACGGAGCTGATCGTCGGTGCCGAGACGGTCAAATCCCATGTGAGTTCCGTTCTCGGGAAGCTGGGGGCACGCGACCGGACGCAGGCGGTCATCGCCGCGTACGAATCCGGTTTCGTCGCACCGGGGTGAGCACCGGGATGAGCACCGGGGTGAGCACCGCCGATCGGCACTTTCCGTCACAGGTGGGCCCGGCACTCGCAGTGGTCGGCCGCTGCGAGTACGATCCGCCCATCATGCGCACGAGCTGGGAGGACGGACGTTGGGGCGGCTGACCGGCGGGGATCCCTCTCTGCTGCGGCGGATCAACTCCGCTGTGGTGCTGCACGCTCTGCGTGGGGCGGACTTCGCGACACTCACCGAGGTCACCCGGGTGACCGGGCTCTCAAGGCCGACCGTCGAGGGCGTGGTCGAGGGGCTCATCGAGGCCGGACTCGTGGTGGAGACCGCCGCCGAGGAGGGCGCGGCCAGACGCCAGGGACGGCCCGCCCGGAGGTTCCGCTTCCGGGCCGAGGCGGGACATCTGCTCGGTCTGGAGATCGGGCCGCACCGGGTGGCCGCCGTCCTCTCGGACCTCGACGGCCGGGTGCTCGGCACGGCGGCCAAGGACGTGTCCGAGACGGCACCGGCCGACGAACGCATCGAGCGCCTTCGCACGGCGGTCGCCGATCTGCTGCGCCGTGGCGGGGTCGCCCGCAGCTCACTGCGCGCGGTCGGCGTCGGCAGCCCCGGCATCGTGGAGGCGGACGGCACGGTCCGGCTCGGGACCGCGCTGCCGGAGTGGACGGGTCTGCCGCTCGGCGAGCGCCTGCGCAGGTCCTTCAAGTGCCCGGTCCTGGTGGAGAACGACGCGAACACGGCGGCCGTGGCCGAGCACTGGAAGGGCGCCGCGACCGACTCCGACGACGTGGTGATGGTCCTCGCGGGGCTCAGCCCGGGGGCCGGGGCGCTGATCGGCGGACGCCTGCACCGTGGCTACGGCGGCGCCGCAGGGGAGATCGGCGCCCTGCATCTGCTTGGCCGTGACGTGACACCCGAGACGCTCCTTTCGACGACGGACGAGCCGCTGCACCCGCTGGACGAGCAGGCGGTGGCGGAGGTGTTCGCCCACGCGCGCGAGGGCGACGAGCGGGCGCAGCAGGCCGTCGAGCGGTTCATTCAGCGCCTGGTGCACGACGTGGCGGCGCTGGTCCTCGCCCTGGACCCCGAGCTGGTCGTCGTGGGCGGCTGGGCGGCCGGTCTGGACGGCGTCCTTGAGCCGCTGCGCCGCGAGTTGGCCCGTTACTGCCTGCGGCCGCCCCGGGTGGCCCTGTCGATGCTCGGCGAAGCCGCCATCGCGACGGGCGCGCTGCGTCTTGCCCTCGACCATGTCGAGGAGCAGCTGTTCGCGGTCGAGGGAACGGTGACGGCCCGGCGCTGAGGCGCCGGGCCGGACACGGATATCAGAACGCGGGTATCAGGACGCAGGTATCAGAACGCGAGCGTCAGGAGGCCTGGCGCTCCGGGCCGTGGTGGATCTCGACGCCGACCGCGTCACCGAACGTGAGGCGGCAGGTGTCGGCGCGATACGTCGCCACGGAGACCGCGACGGTGCGTCCCTCGGCGAAGAAGCGGGTCGTCACGACGAGGACCGGGGCTCCGGGCAGCCGGTCGAGCGCCTTGGCGTCGTCCGCGCGGGCCGAGCCGAGCTCGACGGCACGGTCCTGTCCCTCGAGGCCGAGCCGGTGCAGCTCGCGCAGCACGCCACGCGCGCGTGAGGCTCCGGAGGGAGCGTCGATCGCGGAGAGCTCGGTGACGGACGACGTCGCCACGTACAGCAGCTCGGCGGCCACGGGCTGGCCGTGCGAGACGCGTGTACGGCGCACCACGTGCACCTGCTCGTCGGGCTTGGCCGCCAGCATGCGGGCCACCTCGGCGGGCGGTTGCGCCGGTGCGCAGTCGACGGGCTGCCACGCGTCGCCGACCTCGCCGGGCCATGTGCCGTGCTCGGATCCGACGGCCACGCCCATCCGCGGCGGCGCGACGGTCGTGCCGACCCCGCGGCGGCGCTGCAGCCTGCCTTCCAGCTCCAGCTGCTCGAGTGCCTGACGGAGCGTGGCGCGGGCCACGCCGAAGCGGGCCGCGAGATCACGCTCGTTGGGCAGGATCTCGCCGACGGCGAACTCTGAATCGAGTGCCTCGCTGAGCACGGTCTTGAGGTGCCAGTACTTCGGCTCCGGTGCCGCTTCCAGCTGCGTGGTCCCCACCCTGTCCTCCGCAATCGCCGTGTGCCGGCGGCTTTTCAGCGCCTTGTTTATTAAAGGTCCTTGCACTATCTCTGCGACGATAGAGCGGCACCCAACCTTGGTCAAGACCAATCCTCGATCCGTTACAGCCCGCACAGGGACGATGCCACAGAGCATTCACGTGTTGTTGGCGTCGGTCCACGCGCACGTAGCGAACAAGACAGAACCCCCGCCCTGCGTGGACGGGGGTCTGCCATCTGCGGTCTAGGAGGCGAACCCGGTCAGCTTGTCCGGGTTGCGGATGATGTATACGTTTCTGATCTGCCCGTCGACGACGTCCAGTTGGAAGAGGGAGTCCGGCTTGCCGTCGACCAGGAACAGCATGGAGTCGGCGCCGTTGATCTCCAGGAACCGGGCGCCGAGCTCCGCTCCCCGCGGTACGCCTCCGCGGGCCGCGCCGATGAGGAAGCGGCCCACCTTGTCGGCCGTCTCGATGGCGCGCAGCGGCGCCTTGGCCTTGCCGCCGCTGTCGCCGACAAGGCGCACGTCCGGGGCGAGCAGGGACATCAGACCGTCCAGGTCACCACTGGTGGCCGCGGCGAGGAACCGCTCGGTCAGGTCGCGGCGCGCGCCGGGATCCACTTCGTAGCGCGGCTTTCCCTCGTCGACGTGCTTGCGGGCCCGCGCCGCGAGCTGCCGCACGGCGGGCTCGCCGCGGTCCAGCGTGAGGGCGATGTCCGAGAACGGGAACCCGAAGGCCTCCCGCAGCACGAACACCGCCCGCTCCAGGGGCGACAACGACTCCAGGACGACCAGGACCGCGAGGGAAACGGAGTCGGCGAGCACGGCCTGCTCGGCGGTGTCGGGGACGGTCGGCCCGTAGTCGGTGACAAGTGGCTCGGGCAGCCATGGGCCTACGTAGGACTCGCGTCGTGACTGCACGTGGCGCAGCCGGTCGATGGCGAGCCGCGTGGTGACGCGCACCAAGTAGGCGCGCGGTTCGCGCACTTGCGCCTGGTCGGCCGCCGACCAGCGCAGCCAGGACTCCTGCACGACGTCCTCCGCGTCGGCCACCCGGCCGAGCATGCGGTAGGCCACGCCCATCAGGACGGCCCTGTGCTCTTCGAAGACGTCGGTCGCGGTGTCGGTCTCCACTCCTCCATCCCAGCCGACGGATCACCCGCTGTCCAGGCGAAGCGGGTGCGTCACGCCCCACACCGGTCCGGAGGCCGCCCCGCACACCCTCTTGAACTGAAGGCTACTGAGCGGTAATTGTTGCTGACAAGGTGTCTAAGGTGTCTGAGGACCGTCGCCACGCGGCGGGGACTGGAGCAGCAATGGCCGCAGAGGTGTCCTTCAGCGTCGAATCGCCCGGCGGTCCGCGAACGATGTCGCTCGCGTACGAACGCGCGGGGGCGGGTGAGCCGCTGCTCCTCCTGCACGGCATCGGCCACCACCGTCAGGCCTGGGACCCGGTGTTCGGCATTCTGGCCGCCGAGTACGACGTGACAGCCGTGGACCTGCCGGGCTTCGGGGAGTCCCCCGCGCTCCCCGAAGGGCTTGCCTACGACATCTCGACGGTGGTCTCCGTGCTCGGCGCGCTGTGCGAGGCCCTTGAGATCGAGCGTCCGCACGTGGCGGGCAACTCCCTCGGCGGCCTGCTCGCCCTGGAACTCGGCCGGGAGAAGCTCGTGCGCTCGGTCACCGCCCTGTCCCCCGCGGGCTTCTGGACGCCCGGGGAGCGGCGCTACGCGTTCAACACGCTGCTCGCGATGCGGCACGGGGCGCGGCTCCTTCCGCTGCCGTTGATCGAGCGGCTCTCGCGGAACGCCGCCGGGCGTGCGGCTCTCACCAGCACCATCTACGCCCACCCCGGGCGGCGCTCACCCGAGGCGGTCGTCGCCGAGACGCTCGCGCTGCGCGAGGCGACGGGGTTCGAGCAGACCCTCGCCGCAGGGCGTGACGTGCTCTTCAGCGACGACGTGCCCGGCCTCGCGGTCACCGTCGCGTGGGGCGCACGTGACCGGATCCTGCTGCGCCGCCAGGGCATCCGCGCGAAGCACGCCGTCCCCGAGGCCCGTCTGGTGCGCCTTCCCGGGTGCGGGCACGTCCCGATGAACGACGATCCCGCGCTCGTCTCGCGCGTCGTCCTCGACACGTGCCGCCGCGCGCCTGCCGCTACAGCCTGAGCGACCACGCGGTTACATCCACCTGACGCCCGCCAGAATCGCCGAAGGGGTTCGGCTACTCGCCGGGGCGGCTCAGGAGTTGGACCACGCGCGCGTGCAGAGCACCAGGCGGTAGCCGTCGGGGTCCTCGACGGTGACGCCCCACTCGTTCCAGTACGGGTTGGGCGACTGGACGCGTGTGCCGCCGTGCGCTTCGAGGCGGGCGACCAGGTCGTCGGGTACGGGCTCGTCGAGATAGATGACGAGCAGGTCCTCCTCCGTGGGGCGGGGCAGGACCGGCTTGTCCGCCTCGTGGACCAGTTCGAGGTGCCAAGAGGCGTCCGGCCAGCCGGCCATGAGCAGGTCGTGCTCACCAGGAGCGGCGCCACCCTGCGACCTCCATACGACGTCCAGACCGAGGCCGCTCACCCAGAAACGCTCCGCCGCCGCGAGGTCGCGGGACGGGCGGGCGACGCGGATGTGGCTCCGACCGTTGACAGGCATAGTGCTCCCCCTTGTGACGCTGGTGACGCGGCGCGCTCGGCCGCGTATCCCTGCTGCCGAGCGTAGGCAGTGCGCGATCTTCGCGCATCGGCCGTCCGGCCTCGGGCGCGCGGCGGGGCCCTACGCCTCGGGACCTGCGTCCCTGGGCGTACATTCAAGGGCCGCCGACCGGGGATGTAGACGACATACCGTTCGCACACCGGTTCCCTTGAAGCCATGGGCAGTTGTTCACTTGTGGTTTGTGTGTGCGCCGCCGCGCACCACTAGTTGTGGCCCTGCACACTGGTCTGACCTGTCACTGGAGGCGCATTCATGTCACACCCTCAGCCGAGCCCGTCCCCTCGCCGCCGCAGTGTGCTGCGCGGCTCGCTCGCCGTGCCGGCGGCGCTTGCCGTGCCGACGCTCGCCGGGGCCGCTCCGGCGCTCGCCCGTTCGGGGCGCCCGCGGGCCGAGTGGGGCGTGCAGGCCGGTGACGTGACGGCGCACGCGGGCCTGGTGTGGGTGCGTTCCGACCGTCCGGCCCGCATGATCGTGGAGACGTCCGCCACGGAGTCGTTCCGCAACCCCACCCGCTGGAAAGGTCCGGTGCTCGGCCCGGACACCGACTTCACGGGGACGACGCGGCTGCGCGGCCTGCCCGCGGGCGAGCAGATCCACTACCGCGTACTCCTGGCCGACCCCGACGACCCCAGACGTGCCGGGGAGCCGGTCACCGGCACGTTCCGTACGTCTCCGAAGGGGCGCAAGGAAGGCGTGCGCTTCCTGTGGTCGGGCGATATCGCGGGCCAGGGGTGGGGCATCAACCCGGATCGCGGCGGTTGGCGCATCTTCGACGAGATGCGCCGCAGGGACCCGGACTTCTTCCTGTGCAGCGGCGACAACATCTACGCCGACGGGCCCATCCTGCCGAGCGTCACCCTGCCCGACGGCAGCGTGTGGCGGAACGTGACCACGGAGGAGAAGTCGAAGGTCGCCGAGACGCTCGCGGAGTTCCGTGGCGCCTTCCGCTACAACCTGCTCGACGAGAACCTGCGGCGCTTCAACGCGCAGGTCCCCTCCATCGTCCAGTGGGACGACCACGAGGTGAAGAACAACTGGTACCCGGGGCAGATCCTGACCGACGCCCGCTACACGGAGAAGAACGTGGACGTCCTCGCCGGGCGCTCCCTGCGGGCGTTCAGCGAGTACTTCCCCGTATCGACACTCCCGCCGGGGGACGAGGACGGGCGGGTGTACCGCGTGCTGCGGCACGGACCGCTCCTCGATGTGTTCGTCCTGGACATGCGCTCCTACCGCAACGCCAACTCCCCCGGCAGGCAGCCCGACGACACGACCGGCATCCTGGGCGCCCGGCAGTTGAGCTGGCTCAAGCGCGAACTCTCGCGCTCGCGTGCCACCTGGAAGGTCATCGCGTCCGACATGCCGCTCGGCCTCGTCGTACCCGACGGCTCGGCGAACTTCGAGGCGGTCGCGCAGGGCGATCCCGGCGCGCCGCTCGGCCGTGAACTGCAGATCGCCGAGCTGCTTCGGCACATCAAGCACCGCAAGGTCACCGGAACGGTGTGGCTGACCACCGACGTGCACTACACGTCGGCGCAGCACTACGACCCCTCGCGCGCGGCGTTCAAGGACTTCGCGCCGTTCTACGAGTTCATCTCGGGGCCGCTGGCCGCCGGCGGCTTCCAGGCACTCAAGCTCGACGGGACGTTCGGCCCCGAGCAGCGCTTCATCAAGGCGCCGAACCGCGCCAACACCTCCCCTGCCGAGACCCCGCAGTACTTCGGCGAGGTCGACATCGACGGCGACAGCGGCGAGCTGACCGTGCGACTGCGGCAGGAGGGCGGCGGGGTGCTGTTCACGCAGGTCCTGCAGCCGGGCCGGGTGGGACAGCAGTGATTCGGCCGCCAAACACACAGCGAGGTGTCATGCCCGGACACCAAGGGCGAGCAAAGAGGAATTAAACGGGCAGAAGGTATCTTAACTCGTCAGTCACAAAACGTTCGTGATCACGCAACACCCTTCCTCCACAGTGGCTGTATGAGTGCTGACATGTCTGATGTGACGCGAACCAAACACGGCCGTCCCGTCCACCACTGGCGGCGGGATCTGGTGGAGCTCGCCGCCCTCTTCACGGCCGTGGCCGTGGCGGACGCGGTGGCGAACATGATCGGGCACGGCCCCGACGGTCCCGCCCTGCTCGTGATCTCGGCCGTGGCGCTGCTCGCCACGGTCGGGTTCCACACATGGTGGGCACGCCGCCACAACCACGCACCGCCGACAGCGGACGATACCGGCGCCCGGCCGCTCGCCGCCGGGCAGCAGGCCGGGCACCGGACCGGCCCCATGACGGCCATGGAGCAGGCCGGGGCCGTCGCCACGGAGTCGTCCGCAGGGGCGACGGCGCTGTGGCGGATGCGCACCACGGTGCGGGACGAGCCGGGCTCGCTCGCCGCCCTGTGCACGGCCCTCGCCCACGGCAAGGTCGACATCCTGAGCCTCCAGGCGCACCCGCTGGCCGAAGGCACCGTCGACGAGTTCCTGCTGCGCGCCCCCGCCGATCTGCCCGCGGCCGAGATCACCCGTGGTGTCTCGCAGGCGGGCGGCTCGGGCACCTGGATCGAGCGGGCCGACGCCCACGACCTGGTGGACGCCCCCACCCGCATCCTGGGCCTTGCCACCCGCACCGCTCTCGACGCCGCCGAACTGCCCCTTGCCCTACGCCAGTTGCTGGGCCGCTGCACCATCCGGTCACTGCCCGCGAAAACCGGGAAGGCCGCGAAGGCGCAGACCGCGTCCGGGCCCCGGTCGGACAAGTCCGCCGACGGCGCACCTGTCGAGGGCGCGCTGGAAGGGACGGTACTGCGGCTGCAGGCGCCGGAGGGCGAAGTGATCACCGTGGAGCGGCCGTATCTGCCGTTCACGCCCACCGAGTTCGCCCGCGCGCGTGCCCTGGTCGAGCTCGACACCCGGCTCGGCCCGCGCATCCCGCACGGCCAGGACGTACTGACGCTCGCCGAGGGCAGCTCCATCACCGTGCGCCGGGCCGACACCGCCGACGTCGACGCGGCCAAGGCCATGCACGAGCGCTGCTCGCAGCGGACCCTCGGCATGCGCTACCACGGCCCCGTGCGGGACGCCGACCGCTATCTGGGCCACCTGCTCAGCCCGCGGTTCGGCCGGACCCTGGCGGTGCAGACCGCGTCCGGACGCATCGTCGGCATCGGGCATCTGCTCTGGGACGGCGACGAGACCGAGATCGCGCTGCTCGTCGAGGACGACTGGCAGCGCCGCGGTATCGGCAGCGAACTCCTCGGCCGCCTGGTGACGATGGCGGTCGAGGCGGGCTGCGAGAGCGTGTACGCCGTGACGCAGTCGTCCAACACGGGCATGGTCGCGGCGATGCGCGGCCTGGGGCTTCCCCTCGACTACCAGATCGAGGAGGGCACGCTGGTCGTCACCGCCCGCCTCGAAGCTACGCCGGTGAGCCCGCGGTTGCCGTACGACCAGCCGTCGCAGGAGCAGGCCGAGCGACGCTGACGTCCTGTACGTCGTCCGGGCCGAGGACGCTGTCGAGGTCCTGCCACAGGCCCTCGACGCGTTCACGGCGCGGCGCGAAGTGGCACGCGTGGAGACTCGGTTGATCTTCCAGCAGTGGGAGTGCGGGCCGCTCCTGCCGCCGGGCCCCGGGGCCGATGAGCAAGGGGAAAGCTCCGGCCAATCCTGATGACGCGGGCGTGTCCCGCGTACGAGGATGTCCGCATGTCAGACACGAAGATCCCGAGCCCGAACGCGAGCGGTAGCAGCGGCTCGCTGCCTCGCCAGGTCGCCGACACCTACGTCGACGAGCTCATCGCCCTCGACCCCATCAACGGCACGTACCTCGGCGTCAAGGCGAGCCACAGCAAGCTCCCCGACACCTCGCCGGCGGGCCAGGACGCCGTCGCTGAGCTTGCCCGCACGACGCTCGCACGGCTCGACGACGCGGAGCGTCTGCCCGGCGCCGACAGTGACGCCGAGCGCCGGTGCGCGCGGCTCCTGCGGGAGCGGCTCACCGCCGAACTCGCCGTGCACGATGCCGATGAGGGTCTGCGCTCGGTCGGCAACCTGCATACGATCCCGCACGCGGTGCGCGAGATCTTCACCGTCACGCCGACGGAGACGGCAGAGGACTGGGCCGCGATCGCCGAACGACTGCGGGCCGTACCGGCCGCGTACGAGGGGTATCGCGCCTCGCTCGAACTCGGTCTGGAACGCAAGCTGTTCGCGCCTCCGCGCCCGACGGCCACCTTCATCGATCAGCTCGGCGAGTGGGCGGGTACCGGCGGCAGCGAGGGCCGCGGGTGGTTCGAGGAGTTCGCGTCGGAAGGGCCTGACTCACTTCGCGCCGAACTGGACGCCGCGGGACGCGCCGCCACCGCGTCGGTCGTGGCGCTGCGCGACTGGATGCGGGACGTGTACGCGCCCGCGATCGAGGGCGCTCCCGACACGGTGGGCCGTGAGCGCTACGCCCGCTGGTCCCGCTACTTCAACGGCGCCGACCTGGACCTCGACGAGGCGTACGCGTACGGCTGGTCCGAGTTCCACCGGCTCCTTGCCGAGATGCGCACCGAGGCCGAGAAGATCCTGCCCGGCGCGGCCACGCCATGGGTGGCGCTGGCCCACCTCGACGAGCACGGCACGCACATCGAGGGCGTGGACGAGGTGCGGGTCTGGCTGCAGGAGCTGATGGACGAGGCGATCGAGGCCCTTGACGGCACGCACTTCGAACTCGCCGAGCGAGTACGCAAGGTGGAGTCCCGCATCGCCCCGCCGGGCGGCGCCGCCGCCCCGTACTACACGGGCCCGTCGGAGGACTTCTCGCGCCCCGGGCGGACCTGGCTGCCGACGATGGGCGAGACCCGTTTCCCCGTGTACGACCTGGTCTCGACCTGGTACCACGAGGGCGTGCCCGGCCATCACCTCCAGCTGGCGCAGTGGGCGCACGTCGCGGAGAACCTCTCCCGCTACCAGGCGACCATCGGCCTCGTCAGCGCCAACGCGGAGGGCTGGGCGCTGTACGCGGAGCGGCTCATGGACGAGCTCGGCTTCCTCACGGACGCGGAGCGCAGGCTCGGCTATCTGGACGCCCAGATGATGCGGGCGCTGCGGGTCATCGTCGACATCGGCATGCACCTGGAGCTGGAGATCCCGGCGGACGCGCCCTTCCACCCGGGCGAGCGCTGGACCCCTGACCTCGCGCAGGAGTTCTACGACGCGCACTGCAGCCGTCCCACGGACTACGTGGCGAGCGAGATGACCCGCTACCTCTCCATCCCCGGCCAGGCCATCGGCTACAAGCTGGGCGAGCGGGCCTGGCTGCTCGGGCGCGAGAACGCGCAGCGGCGCCTCGGCGAGGCCTTCGACGCCAAGGCGTGGCACATGGCCGCGCTGTCGCAGGGGTCGCTGGGCCTTGACGACTTGGTGGACGAGTTGTCGGCGCTCTGAGGGCCGGGGCGGGCCCGCATCGCTTACGGGGCCCGCCCGCCGTCCCCTCTCAGCAGCCGCATTCATCCCCGCCCAGCGGAGCCACCAGGGGATCGGGAGTGCGGCGCTCGCTGCCCTCCCAGGTCTCGAAGGCGAGACCCTCGCGGACCCAGTACTCGAAGCCGCCCAGCATCTCCTTGACCTGGAAGCCCAGTTGGGCGAGAGCCAGGGCGGCGCGGGTCGCGCCGTTGCACCCGGGGCCCCAGCAGTAGGTGACGACGGGGACTGACTTGTCGAGGAGCTGCTCGGCCTGCTCGGGGATGAGCGCGGTGGGCAGGTGTATCGCTCCGGGGATGTGCCCCTGGTCCCAGCACTCGGTCGAGCGGGAGTCGATGACGACGAAGCCGGGCTCCCCGTCGGCTCCGAGCGCCGAGGCGACATCGGACACATCGGTGTGGAAGGCGAGGCTCGCGCCGAAGTACGCGGCTGCGGCAGCCGGGCTCGTGACGGTCATCGCTTCGGTGTGCGCTGTGTTCGTGGCTATGGTCGTCGCTGTGCTCATGGCCAAGAATCTACGGGCGGAGCCACGGCCCCTGAAGAGCCGATCCCCGGCGTACCTCTTGATCAGCCGGGGATTCCCCTGTTACCTCTCAGGCATGACCGGTTATTCCACGGACGCCACCGACTGGCGCATCCTCGATGTCCTCCAGCGTGAGGGCCGCGCCAGCTATGCCGAGCTGGCGCGCGCCGTCGCCATGTCCCCGAGCGCCGTCACCGAACGGGTCCGCCGCCTTGAGGAGGCGGGTGTGATCCAGGGGTACGCGGCCGTGGTCGATCCGGAGCGGCTCGGCCTGCCCATCCTGGCGTTCGTGCGGCTGCGCTACCCGAACGGCAATTACAAGCCGTTCCACGATCTGGTCGAGACGACCCCCGAGATCCTCGAGGCGCATCACGTCACCGGCGACGACTGCTTCGTGATCAAGGTCGCGGCGCGCTCGATGAGTCACCTGGAGGAGGTGGCGGGGAAGATCGGCGCCCTGGGGTCCGTGACGACGAGCATCGTCTACTCCTCTCCCCTGCCGAGGCGTCCACTGGGCCGCTGACCTGGCCCCTCACACCCCGCCACGCTGTCGTACGACCGAACCGGCACGCCCCTTCTCAACCTCCAGCTGTGCGTGGACGCGGCGCCGCAGATCCGCGACGTGGCTCACGATGCCGACGCTGCGGTCCCGCTCGCGCAGCGAGTCCAGGACGTCGAGGACCTCGTCGAGCGTCTGGTCGTCGAGGCTGCCGAAGCCCTCGTCGATGAAGAGCGTGTCGAGCCGTACGCCACCGGCCTCGTCGGTGACTACGTCCGCGAGGCCGAGCGCGAGAGCGAGCGAGGCGAAGAAGGTCTCGCCGCCCGAGAGCGTGGACGTGTCGCGCTCGCGTCCCGTCCACGCGTCGACCACGTGCAGGCCGAGGCCCGAACGGCCGCGCCCCGTACGGTCGTCGGAGTGGACAAGGGTGTAGCGGCCCGACGACATGCGCCGCAGCCGTGCGGTCGCCGCGGACGCGACCTGTTCGAGCCGGGCGGCGAGGACGTAGGACTCCAGGCGCATCTTGCGTTCGTTGTCCGCCGATGTGCCCGCGGCGAGTCCCGCGAGACGCGCCACCCGGTCGTACTCCGCGCGCAGCGGCGCGAGCCGCCGGGCTCCGGCGGCCGAACGGTCGGAGAGCCGGTCGAGTTCGGCGCAGCGCCGCGTGGCCGCGTCGAGTGCGGAGGCGCTCGCGCGGGCCTGCCTGTCGGCGTCTTCGGCGGCTTCCTGGGCGGCTCGCAGGTCGGCCCGCGGCTGCTCGGCGGCGGCGGCCGCGTCCGGCTCGGCGAGGAGGGAACGCACTGCCGCTTCCTCGTTCTGCCACTCGTCGATACGGTGCTGCAGCTCGCGGTGGCGAGCGTCGTCGAGCAGGGCTTCGGCCGCGTCCCTCGGCGTGTCGAACCCTGCGCGGAAGGCGGCGTCGGCGAGTCGCGCGTCGGCGTCCTTGAGCCGCTGGGCGGTGTCCGCGGCGACGCGTGCGGCTTCCGCCGCCTCGGTCAGGAGCGCCGCCTGCCGCTCCAGCTGGGCGGCTCGCGCCGCGACGCTTTCGCTCGCACCCCGCGCGCGGGTCAACTCGACGTCCAGACCTGCTTGTTCGCGGTCGAGGGTGTCCCGCAGTGTCGTACGCGACGCGGCCCGTACAGCAGCCTCCTGCCGGACGGTGACCCTGCGGTCGTGCTCGCGCTCGGCCTGGGCGAGGGCTTCCCTGGCGGCGTGCAGACCGGAGGCACGACTGCGCGCCTCGGCGTGTTCACCTCGCAGATTCTGGACAAATGCGGCGAGTTGCTCGGCGGACGGCCCCTCCGAGACAGCCTTCGGGTCTTCGGAAGCGGCGTCTCCGGCGGACGACCCGAGCGCCGCCGCCCCGGCCGCGGCCAACGACTCGCGCACCTCGCCGAGGTGTCGCTCCTGCTCGGCGCGCCGCTCCTCCGCCTTCCGGTACGCGGCGAGCGCCGACTCCTCCGTGGCGCGGTCGACGTGACCGGCGCCCTTCGGGGCGGGTGCGGGGTGTTCGACGGCTCCGCAGACCGCGCAGGGAGCGCCGTCGGTCAGGCCTGCGGCCAGTTCCGCCGCGATGCCGGTGAGACGCTGCTCCTTCAGGATCAGCCAGTGCTCGTGGGCCGCGGTGGCACGCTCACGGGCCGCGAGGGCCCCTTCGTACGCGGTGGCCACTTCCCGGCTGAGGCGGTCGCGGCGGCGCGCCGCGTCCAACCTGCCCTGCGCCGGCTCCAGTTGGCCCGCGAGGTGCTCCGCTCGCGTGGCCGCCTCCTGGGCGGACTCGATGCGCTCCTGGAGTGCGGACCGTGTCGCGTCCCAGCCGTCGAGCCAGCCGGCGGCCTCGCGCATCAGCTCGTCGTCGGCTCGCTCCTCGCGCTCCAACGAAGCGCGCTCCGTGCCGAGTTCGGCCAGGCGCCGCTCGGCGCGCCGGGCGGATTCGAGGCCGCCGAGTTCTTCGGCGGCCCTGCGCGCGGCGGCGGCGAGCCCCGACGCGCCGGAGTCCGCGAACGTGGCGGGCAGCTGTCCACGCGCGTGTGCCTCGTCGGCGCTCGCGCGCCGGTGCTCCTCCTCGGTGGCCCGGCGCAGGCCGAGCGCGGGCGCGACCGTCTCGGCCTTGCGGCCCCGCTCCATGCGGGTCTGCCGCTGCCGGTGCTCGTCCGCGCGCTCCTGAAGGCGCGAGGACCGCTCCCGCGCCTGGTCGAACCGCCTTTGCAGCCGGTCGAGTTCGCGTACGTCGTCGAGAGCGCGCCCCGCGGCGAGCTGCACGGACTCGGCGGCCGTGAGAGCGCACCGGGCGATCGTGCGCCGCTCGCGGGCGCCGGTGCGGGCGACGGCGGCCCAGGCCAGGACGGACTCGGCGAGCCCGGGATCACCGGGCGACAGCTCGGACAGCGGCGACCCGGCGTCCTCGATGAGGTCCCCGGCGGCCTGCTCCATCCGATGCGCGTCGGCGAGAAGCTCCCCGTCGCCTTCCCGCACCGCGCCCTCGGCATCGCGCCGCTGCTCGGCGAGTCGCTGCTCGACCGCGGCGAACCTGCGCGTGTCGAAGAGCCGCCCGAGCAGCTTGCCGCGGGCCTCGGCGTCGGCCCGCAGGAAGCGCGCGAAGTCGCCCTGGGGCAAGAGCACCACCTGGCAGAACTGCTCCTTGCTCATGCCGAGCAGCTGCGTGACCTCCTCACCGATCTCCTGGTGGGAGCGGCTCAGGTCCTTCCACCCGCCGCCGTTCGCGGCCTCCCCGGCCTCGTACTCCCGCAGCCAGCTCTGCGCCTTCTCCATGGTCGTGCCGGTGCCGCGCTTCTTCGGGCGCTCCCACGGAGGCTGCCGGGTGACCTCCAACCGGCGCCCCGCGACGGTGAGTTCGAGGCACACCTCCGTCCGCGTACCGGGCTTCGCGTGGTCGCTGCGCAGCGTCACTCCCTGGCCGCTGCCCTGCCGGGGTCCGGGCACCGAGCCGTACAGGCCGTAGCAGACGGCGTCCAGGACGGAGGTCTTCCCCGCGCCGGTCGGTCCGTGCAGCAGGAAGAGCCCGGCGGCGGAGAGGTCGTCGAAGTCGATGTCCTGGGTGGTGCCGAAGGGGCCGAACGCGGTGATCCGGAGCCGGTGCAGCCTCATCGGGCCACCTCGCGCACGGTGTCGTCGGTGCGGACGGTGTCGAACGCCGCCCGCAGCACCGCCTGCTCGCGCCCGTCAGGTCCGGTGCCCCGCACATGGGTCACGAAGTCCTCCGCGATCTGCTGGTCGCTGCGGCCCTTGAGGCGCTGGGCGTACGAGACGTCCGGGTCCTCGGGTGCGCGCTCCGGGTCGAAGACGAGGCTGAGGGTGTGCGGGAAGCGCTCGCAGAGGCGGGCCATGGGGTCGTCGGGGCGCACCGGGTCGGTGAGCGTCGCCTCCACCCAGGCGTCCTCGTGGCGGGCGAGCTCCGGCTCTGCGAGCAGCGTCTCGATGTCTCCCCGGATGCGGGCGAGCGGTCGCGGCACCGGGCAGTCGATCCGCTCGGCCTCGATCTCTCCCGTCGCGCCGAGGTCGATGAGCCACATGCTCTTGCGGTGTGCGGATTCCGAGAACGAGTACGGCAGCGGGGAGCCCGAGTAGCGCACGCGCTCGCTGATGGCCTGGCTGCCGTGCAGGTGACCGAGCGCGACATAGTCGACGCCGTCGAAGACACCGGAGGGCACGGCGGACACCCCGCCGATCGTGATGTCCCGCTCACTGTCGCTCGCCTCGCCGCCGGTGACGAAGGCGTGGGCGAGGACGACGGAACGGGTGCCCGGCGTCCTGGCTGCCAGGTCGGCGCGCACCCGCTCCATGGCGGCGCCGAGCACCGCCTCGTGACCTGCTCGCGCCACGCCGAGCTCGTCCTTGACCAGAGCCGGTTCGAGATAGGGCAGGCCGTAGAACGCCACGTCCCCGTGGTCGTCGGCCAGGACGACCGGCTCCCCGCAGGCGGCGGGAGCGGTGCGCAGGTGGATGCCCGCGCGGCCGATGAGCCCCGCGCCGACACCGAGGCGGCGCGCCGAGTCGTGGTTGCCGGAGATCATCACCGTCGGGACGCCGAGGTCGGCGAGCCGGTGCAACGCGTCATCGAAGAGCTCGACTGCGGCGAGCGGCGGCACCGCCCTGTCGTACACGTCACCGGACACGACGACGGCGTCCACCTCGCGCTCACGCACCGTGGCGACGAGGTGACCGATGAAATCGGCCTGGGCACCGAGCATGTTCACGCGGTGGAAGGCTCGGCCCAGGTGCCAGTCGGACGTGTGCAGGATTCTCAAGGCGCCGCTCCGGCCCGCATTCTCACTCAACCCCTCCTGTGCCCGGATCGAGGACCGATCCAGCACGGGCCCCGCCGACAGCACCCACCACGCTAGCGCCTGTCGGCCCCTGCTCGATCACGAACCCCGATCTGCCCCCGGCGAACACCCGGCCCGATGTCAGGCGTCCCCGTACGCCTCGCCCCCGAGTTCGAAGACCGCGCTGCCCGCTGTCGCGTCCGCGAGCCAGGAGGTGAAGGCCTCCACGTCGGCGTCGGGTAGGCCGATCTCGATGGTCACCGCGTCCCCGTACCGCACGTCACGCACCTCGCGCCCCGCCGACCGCAGATCGTTCTGGATCTTGCCCGCGCGCTGGTGGTCGACCGTGACGGTGGCGAGCCTGAAGCGCTTGCGGGTCAGGGTGCCGACCGCGTCGAGGGTCTCGCCGACCGCTCCTCCGTAGGCCCTGATCAGTCCGCCGGCGCCGAGCTTGACCCCTCCGTAGTAGCGGGTCACGACGGTGACGACGTAGCGCATGTCACGGCGCAGCAGCATCTGGAGCATCGGCACACCGGCGGTGCCCCCGGGCTCCCCGTCGTCGCTCGCCTTCTGCACACCGGCGTCGGCCCCGATGACGTACGCGAAGCAGTTGTGCGAGGCGGACGGGTGCTCCTTGCGGATGCGCGCGACGAAGTCCTGGGCCTCCCTTTCGGTGGCCGCGGGGGCGAGGGCGCACAGGAAGCGCGAGCGGTTGATCTCGGTCTCGTGCACGGCCTCACGGGCCACTGTGCGGTACTCGTCGTGCATCCCGCCAGAGTAGGCCCCCGCGCACGCCACGGCCCCGGTACGGTGATCCATTGTGACGTCACCTACGAATCGCGCACGCCAGGTCCCGAGCGGTACGGACGCGCAAGTCCCCGGCGACATCGACGTGTTGGAGTCGCTGCTCGCCGCCGCGCCCGTCACCGTCGTGGAGACCACCCGGGATGAACCGGCCGATCCCTTCCTGTTCCCCGAGGAGGCGGATGTCGTGGCGCGCGCCGTCGACAAGCGGCGCCGCGAGTTCGCCACGGTCCGCCGGTGCGCCCGCGCCGCCCTGGCCGAACTCGGCGTGCCACCCGTGCCGATCCTGCCCGGGCCCAAGGGCGCGCCGCGCTGGCCCGACGGGATCGTCGGCAGCATGACGCACTGTGCGGGCTACCGCGCCGCCGTCGTGGCCCGCGATTCGGCGGTCCTGTCCGTCGGCGTCGACGCGGAGCCTGCCGCCCCGATCGCCGACCCGGGCGTCCTGGGCCTTGTCGCGGACAAGTCGGAGCGCGCGGCCCTGGCCGAGCTCGGCGTCCGGCATCCGGACGTCCCCTGGGACCGGCTTCTCTTCAGCGCCAAGGAGTCCGTCTACAAGACGTGGTTCCCGCTGACCGGGCGCTGGCTCGGCTTCGAGGAGGCGCGGATGGACCTGAGGCCGGACGGCACGTTCGCCGCGACTCTTCTCGTCCCCGGGCCGACGGTGGCGGGGCGCGAGCTGACGGGCTTCCGGGGCAACTGGCTGATACGCGACGGCATAGCCGTCACCGCCATCGTCCTGCCGCTCACTCCTCCCGTTCCCGGTACGTAGGGGCTCCGCCGAGCCACGTGCCGAGCACCCGCACATGCCTGATGGCCATCGGGTCCACGGTGCGCGGGTCGGCGGAGAGCCGCACGAGATCCGCGGGCGCACCGGGCACGAGCGCGGTGCGGTCGTCCGCGCCCGCCTGGTGCGCGACACCGCTGGTGGCCGCCGCGAGCGCCTGCTCCACGGTGAGCCGCTGGTGCGGGGTCCAGCCGCCCTCCGGAAGGCCGTCGAACGTACGCCTGGTGACCGCGACCTGGATGCCCTCAAGGGGTTCGTACGAGCTGACGGGCCAGTCGCTGCCGAAGGAGAGCCGCACCCCGTCGCGGGCCAACTCCCCCATCGGGTACTGCCGGTCGGACCGTTCGGCGCCGATCCGCGGCATCGAGAGATCGGTCTGGAGCGGGTCGGGCTGTGCCCACAAGGGCTCGAAGTTGGCGATGACGCCGAGCGCCGCGAAGCGGGGCAGGTCGGCCGGATCGACGAGTTGGACGTGGGTGATCACGGGCCGCCGTTCCCAGGCCGGATTGGCGAGGACGGCGGCCTCCACCGCGTCGAGCGCCGCCCGTACGCCCGCGTCTCCGATGGCGTGGATGTGCGTCCGGAAGCCGTCGGCGTCGAACGCGCACACCGCTTCGGCGAGCGCGCGCGGCTCCCACACGGGCATGCCGCAGCTGTGCGGCGCGTCCAGATAGGGGGCGAGCAGAGCGGCCGTACCACCCTCGATCACGCCGTCGCTGAAGAACTTGACCGTGCGCGCCGAAAGCAGCGGGCCGCCGTCGGCTGCCACGCGCCCGCGCGCCGCGTCGAACTGGCCCCGCTGTTCGCGCCAGCGGTCGGGGTCGGCGCGCTGGGCCAGGTCGACACGGACGCTCAGCGCGCTCTGCCGAGCCGCCGCGAGATAGGCCTCCACCATCTCCGGCTCGACCCAGGCGTCCTGCACCCAGGTGATGCCCGCTCGCGCGTACGCCCGCCCCGCGCGGCGCACGGCTTCGACGAGTTCGGCCTCGTCGCGGGCAGGCACCTGGTCGAGCACCAGGTCGCAGGCGTGCCACTCGCGCAAGGTGCCCAGGGCCGAGCCGTCGGGGCGCCGGACGATCCAGCCGAGGCGCGGGTCCGGCGTCGTGTCCCGCACCCCGGCCCGGCGCAGCGCTTCCGTGTTGCACCACACCGTGTGGTAGTCGTACGCCCGCAGGACGACGGGCCGGTCCGGCACCGCGGCGTCCAGCCACCTGGCGTCGAACTCGCCGTCGGGCGCGAGCGCGGGGTCGTAGGAGGCGCCGACGATCCACTCCGCGTCCGGGTGCGCGGCGGCCCACCGTCCGACCTCCGCGACGATCGCGTCGACGGTTGTGAGGTCCTTGATCTGCGGGCCGAAGCTCTCCAGACCCCCGAAGAGCGGGTGGGCGTGTCCGTCACCGAAGGCGGCAAGGAGCAGCCCGTCGCCCAACTCGACCACATCGTCGGCCACTTCGGCGAGCGCGCGGGCCTCGTCGCCGAGCGCGATGACGCGTCCGCCGCGCACGGCCAGTGCCGTGGTGTCTCCGTACACGTCGCTTCCGGTGCGGACCGCCCCCAGGAAGACCCGCGTCACCGTCTCGTCCGCCATGCTGCTCTGCTCCTCCGTGGTCACACGTGCTCCGCGTCCACTGTCGTCAGCCGTTCGTACGCCCCCGGATCACGCCGTCGGATCCGCAGGGCCAGCGCCGCTCCCGCCACGAACAGCACGGGCAGCGGAGCGATCAGGGCCGCGTTCACGCCGCCCGAAGCCCCCGTCAGGAGACCGAGGTTGGCACACACCAGGGCGATCAGTACCGCGAGGCCCGCGCAGGCGGTCAGCGGGGCCGCGACCACCCGCCAGGCGGGCATCCCCCTGCGCTCGCGCCGGAAGAATCCGTACACCGCGAGAGCGGCGAGCGCCTGCATCAGCATCACGCCGAGGATGCCGGATCCGTTGCTCCACAGGAAGGTGACGGTGTACGGATCCGCGCCGCTGACGACGGTCACGCCGACCACGGCAAGGGCGAGGGCCGACTGCGTCACGACCGCCGTGGCGGGAGCCCGCGTCCTGGGGGACACGGTGCCGAGGGGGCGCGGCAGCAGTCCTTCGCGGCCCAGGGCGTAGAAGTAGCGAGCGGCGCCGTTGTGGAAGGCGAGGGTCGCGGCGAAGGCGCTGGTGATGATCAGTACGTGCATGGAGTCGGCGGCCCAGGCTCCCGCGAACCGCTCGGTGGCCGTGAACACCATGTCGGCGCCGCCCTCCCCCTCGGCGATGGCCCGGGCGCGGTCGGACCCGTACGCGTTGATGATCGCCCACACCGTGAAGGTGTAGAAGAGCGCGAGGAACGCCACAGCGATGTACGTGGCACGCGGCACCGTACGCTCCGGCTTCCGCGCCTCCTCCGCGTAGATGGCCGTCGCCTCGAACCCGACGAAGGCGCCGACGGCGAGCACGAACATGCCGCCCACGCCCGCGCCGCCCAGGTGTTCCGGCGAGAGCGTGCCCAGGTCGAGGCCCCGAGGACCGCCGCCGTGCGCGAGCAGCCCTGCCTCGAAGACAAGCAGCACGAGGACTTCGAGGACCAGCGCGACACCGAGGACCTTGGCACTGAACGTGACCTTGAGATAGCCGAGCACACCGATGGCGACGAGCCCGGCGAGCGCCCAGATCCACCAGGCCACGCGGACCCCGGTCAGGTCCTCGAACCCGGACTCGGTGAACCATCCGAAGGCGACGAGCAGTCCGACCTCGATGGCGTTGTACGAGAAGAGCGCGACGTAAGCGGATCCTGCTCCCGCCGGGCGTCCGAGCCCGCGGCCGATGTAGGCGTAGAAGGCGCCCGCGTTGCGGACGAAGCGGCTCATCGCGGTGAATCCGGCCGCGAAGACGATGAGCAGCAGCCCCGATATCAGGTAGCCGAGCGGCGCCGCGCGCCCCGCCATGCCGATGGACAGGGGCGCCACTCCGGCCATCACGGTCAGCGGCGCGGCGGCGGCCACGACGAAGAAGACGAGGTCGCCGGTACCGACGGCACCGCCGCTCAGGCCCGTGGCGGTGTGGGAGGTGGGTGCGGTCACGCGGGTACTCCCGAGGTGAGGTGCCGAGCGTATTTACACGGGGAGCCCCGCGGGCAGTAGGCCACCCTCGGTCGACTCCGGCGGCGAAGGCCGCGGGCGCTCAGAGGCCGCGTGCCGGGTCGGCGAGCGTCTCCCAGAACATCGCCTCGTAACGTTGCAGCAGCTTCCCGTACCGCAGAACCGAGCCTGCCGGATCGAGGGGGCCCCGCTCCATGCCCGCGCGCACCGCGGCGAGTGCTCGGCGTTCAAGTTCGGGCGCGGGCTCGGCGAAGAACGCGAAGAACCCGCAGGCCTCTTCACTGAAGCCGTAGTGATCCGGAAGCGCGCGGACGAGCGTCGCGCAATAGGCGCCCCAGGCCGCGAAGTTGGCGGTCAGGGCGAGGACCACGTCGACGGGAGTGCCGTTCAGGGCGAGCCAGGCCACGTACGCCGGATAGGCCTGACAGCCCGCGCGCGGCTCGTACGCGTCGGCGTCGGTCTTGCCCACGCCGCATGCCGCGACAAGGGCGTCGAGCCGGTCGAAGGCGAGCGCCTCCCCTTCGGCGAGGGTGCGGAAGAAGGCCGCGCACTCGGCTTCTCCCGCGTCGGCCGAGCGTGCGGCCAGATGCAGGAAGGAGCGGCGGTCGGCGGGGATCACGGAGCGCTGCTCCAGGGCGAGTGCGGTGATCGCGGAACGGTTCGCGGTGCCGTCCTCGATGAACGGGACGAGCGGGTTGGCCGCCGAATCCGGTGCGAGCTCCACCACCACGGCGTCGAGCAGTTCCTGTGCGGTCCGTGCCATCGTCCGTCCACCCTGCCTTCCGCGGACCTCTCGGTTCGGCCCGCCTGCTAGTTTCTACATTGCTGTAGAAACAAGAAACCGACATACGGAGCTCTCATGGCCCTGTGGGACCGCGTCAAGGAATCCGCATCGACGATGCAGACCCAGCTCATGGCGAAGAAGAACGACCTCAAGAGCGGCGCCTTCCGCGACTCCAGTATGGCGATGTGCGCCCTCGTGGCGGCCGCGGACGGCACCATCGACTCGTCCGAACGCCAGCGCGTGGCCCAGCTCATCGCCACCAACGAGGTACTGCAGAACTTCCCCGCCGACGAGCTGCGTCACCGCTTCGACACGTACGTCGACAAGCTGACCGCCGACTTCGCGTTCGGCAAGGTCAGCGTGTTGCAGGAGGTCGCCAAGGCGAAGAAGAAGCCCGCCGAGGCGCGTGCCGTGATCCAGATCGGCATCGTCATCGGCGGCGCGGACGGCGACTTCGACAAGACGGAGCAGGCCGTCGTGCGGGAGGCGTGCTTCGCGCTCGACCTGCCGCCGCACGAGTTCGACCTCTGACGTTCGCGACGTCGGCGAACCCGGTGGACCGGGTGAACCGGGTGAACCCGTAGGGGGCTTGCGGCCTTTCGCCGCAGGCCCCCTATGCCGTATCTGCCATATCCGCCATATCCGCCGCATCCGCCGACTCCAGGAGCCCCCGCAACATCCGCTCGTCGTCGGGCGACAGCGTGGTGACGAAACTGGCGAGCACGGCGCCGCGGTCGAGTTCACCGTCGAGCACCTTGCGCATCCGCAGCGCGGCGAGCCCCGCCTCACCCACCGTCGAGCTCCACACGAACGACCGGCCCGCGCGCTCGCGCGTGACGGTGTTCTTGACGAGCAGCCGGGTCAGGATCGTCATCACCGTGGTGTACGCGAGGTCTCCGCCGATACGTTCCTGCACCCAGGCCGCGTTCACCGGCCCTGGCGCGCCGTGCAGCGCCGCGAACACCTGCGCCTCCAGCTCACCCTGCCCGCGCCGCCGGAGGCGGGGCTGCCGCGCTTCGCATTCATGCCACTCCATACCCGCGTTCCCCCTGGATGCGTGCCGACAGTTGTTCCGGTCGCCGTATTGACGGCTCTCTTGACGGCCCCTTGAGGGGCGCCACATCGTAACGGGACGCGGTGTCGGCACGCGGCACCCCGTCAACTTCTACAGTGTTGTAGTTTTTAGGTCCGGCCCTGACCAAGGCCGGTACGCACATCACCTCAGGACTTCAGGAGGACATCGTGGGAGTTTCCCTGGCCAAGGGCGGCAACGTCTCGCTCAGCAAGGAGGCCCCCGGCCTCACCGCCATCCTGGTCGGCCTGGGCTGGGACGTCCGCACGACCACCGGCACGGACTACGACCTGGACGCAAGCGCGCTGCTCTGTGACGACTCGGGGAAGGTCGTCTCCGACCAGCACTTCATCTTCTACAACCAGCTCAAGAGCCCCGACGGCTCGGTCGAGCACACCGGCGACAACCTCACCGGCGAGGGCGAGGGCGACGACGAGGCCGTGAAGGTGAACCTCGCCGCCGTGCCCGCCACGATCACGAAGATCGTCTTCCCGGTCTCCATCCACGACGCCGAGAACCGCGGCCAGAGCTTCGGCCAGGTCCGCAACGCCTTCATCCGCGTGGTCAACCAGGCCGACAACGCGGAGATCGCCCGCTACGACCTCTCCGAGGACGCCTCGACCGAGACCGCCATGGTCTTCGGCGAGCTCTACCGCCACGGCACGGAGTGGAAATTCCGCGCGGTCGGCCAGGGTTATGCAAGTGGACTGCGCGGTATCGCGTCGGACTTCGGCGTGAATGTCTGACGTAAGCGTGTGACGCTCAGTCATCCGACCATCGGCGGCAGAAGGAGCGGGACGTGTACGGCGATCCGGCAACAGTGCGCAAGATCCTGACGGAGCTCGGAGACACCTGGGCGGTCGTGGGCCTGTCCACGAACGAGGGACGGGCGGCGTACGGGGTCGCGGGCGTCCTGCAGCGCCACGGAAAGCGCGTCGTCCCGATCCACCCGAAGGCCGAGACGGTGCACGGCGAGAAGGGCTATCCGTCCCTCTCCGCCGTGCCCTTCAAGATCGACGTCGTCGATGTCTTCCTCAACAGCGGCCTGGCGGGCCAGGCCGCTGATGAAGCCGTCGCGATCGGCGCACAGGCGGTCTGGTTCCAACTGGGCGTCGTCGACGAGGCGGCATACGAACGGACGCGGGCAGCGGGCCTCGAGATGGTGATGGACCGCTGCCCGGCGATTGAACTTAAGTCACCCTCATGAACATGATCAAGGTGGTCATGCGCCGGCAGGTGTTCTACCTCAGTGACAGCGTCCGGACCGGCTCGCTCGTCGGGCTCAAGGAGCTCTACGGGTTCGACGGCAACCTGTACGAGGCCGTGGCCGAGCACAAGGACCTGCGCGAGTCCTGGGCGACACTGATGGACAACGTCACCGCGCACATCGACCCCTGGTTCTTCGACAACGTCGACATTCCCACGGGCGCGCGGGTGCTCGACCTCGCCGGCAACACCGGTCTGGGGGCGGTCCTGACCTACCGCTCGAAGATCTCGCCCGGGCTCCACGTGACCACTTTCGACCTCCCTGAGAAGGAAGCGGAGTGCCTGGAGAACTTCAAGGCCCACGGTGTGGAAGAGCATTGCTCCTTCATCGGAGGTGATGTCTTCGCCAGCGTCCCCAAGGGCTTCGACGTCGTACAGATCAAGCACTTCCTGGACATGTTCGACAAGGCGGAGGTCTTCAAGATACTGAAGGGGGTGAACCGTTCGTTGGAGGTCGGCGATCAGGTCAACATCCTGGTGCCGGTTTACCCCGAGGCCCCACGGGAGTCCAGCGCCGTCGACATCGACTTCTTCCCCGCCTTCTTCCTCGGCTGCACCATGGGCCAGGGCGGGCCGCAGAAGATGTCCGCCTACCGGAGCTGGCTGGAAGAGTGCGGCTTCGAGGTCACGAAGACGCTCGCCCAGGATCCCGCCAAGCTCCTGCCGGGCACCTTCGTCGTGCACGGCATCCTGAGCGCGACGAAGGTCGCCTGACACCACCCCGGCCGGTCCGGATTGGAGTCCGAGGCCGACCAGATCATGAGTCCTTGTGCGTTCGATGGTACGAAGCGGTGGCGGCGTGCAGCGCGTCGATGCGGGGGCGGAGCAGGTGCGGGAGGCCGGACGGTGCGGTCGCGCCGTGGGTCTCCATGTCCTGGAGGCACTGGACGAGGATGGATTTCACGGAGCGCAGATACGTGACATCGCGTTCCGTCGTGTCGCGCCATTCCTCTTCCAGGAGTTTCAGCTGCAGGTCGTCGGCGGATTCCAGCTCGTCGTAGAGATGGGTGGCGGCGGAGGAGAGGTGTTCCGCGCAGTACTGCGGAATCGGGGAGTCGTCGATTCCGCTGCCGAGTTCCTGGGTGAGCGTCGTCGCGATGTCGAGGCGGGTGCGGGCCACGAATCGTTCGTGCACCTCCACGGCGAACTGCAGGGTGTAGCGCGTCAGTTCACCCGGCGAGGTCGCCATGCTCGTGCGTGCGTCCCGGATCGAAAGGTCGGCGGTCAGGGCGTTCGCGCGCTGGGTCAGTTCCGTGGCCCAGCCCAGCCAGGTTTCGTACGTCGTGGACAGGGGCGTGGTGTGCGCTCCGCCGGTGAGGAGGAACGCGGGGCGCCGGACCACGCCGATCCGCATTCTGTTCAGGAGGGCCGTCACGCCGTCGTCCCGGTCGTGGGCGATGTGCTCGAATATCTCGGTGACGTCCGTGCCCAGGTAATTCACAAGAGGGCCCGCCCCGCCCGGGTGGCGGCGCAGGAAAGTGGTGACGTCGAACACCTCGTCGTGAAAGGAGATCCAGCGGCGGGAGGCCGTGTGGTCGTGCCGCAGGAGTTCCGAAGGGGAGAAGACCTGTTCTTCCGTTTCGGGCGCGGAGGAGGAAGAGGTGGATTCGACCTCCGCACGGTCGGGGGAAAGGCGTTCCGCGCGGGATGCGGCAAGTTCGTTTCCGACGCGGACTGCGGCGGGGAATCCGGAGATCGTGACGTCCCGGCCCACCCGGTAGGACGTGTTCAGGTAGCCGGACACCTTGAGGCGGTGGCGGGCGAGCAGGCCGCCTTCTCCGGAGTAGGACTTCTTGAGATCGGCGAGCGCGGCGCCGAGTTCGGGGTGGCCGCTGGTCGTGACGTAATCGGGAAGGGAGCGGAAATCCACGGCGTGGATGAAGTTCCGCCAGGAGCTGGGGAAATTCTCGCGCAGGCGACTCGCCTCCGTTCCGATGAAGGAGCGGTAACTGGCCCGGCCGATCACGACGTCCATGAGATGGAACATCGGGGAGGCCGTTCCGCTCGGCCCGAGTCCGTGCTCGACCAGCGGTACCGCGAGGGGTGCCACTGTTTTGGCCCAGACGACGGGATCGACGTGGAATTTACGTCCCGCACGCGGATCGATCTTCGGGAGACCGTGCCGCGTGATGTCCGCGATGCAGTCCGCCATCCGGATCAGTTCCTCCGCCAGAGAGGCCGCGTCATCCATCTCAACGGCCTCGCACGCCCGTATCGAGGAGCCCACCAGCGCGGTGCCGCGGGAGAGCATCTCCAGCTGGGTCAGATAGAAGAACTGCTCCTCGTCGGTGCCCACGGTGGGTACGAGGAGCCGCAGGTTCTCCACTCTGCGCGGCTGCTTGCCCGAAGGGTCCTGGGGCCGCCAGTTGCAGACGATGAGGTCGAGGTAGGAGAGGAACGGGCTCTGCCTGCCCAGTCGGGCACACACCGCGTGCCACGGAGCGAGGATCGCGTCCGGGGTCGGGGTGTCGTACCGGGGAGAGACCCGGTGGTAGGCGTGCACGAGGACGCCAAGGACGGTGGCGGCACGCTGGAGCCAGCGGTCCGGGAGCGCCGCCTCGGAGGCGTCGAACGGCTCGATCCGCTCCAGGAGGCCGCGCAGTTCGAGGCTCGCGTACAGCTCCGGCAGGTCGCGGGCGACCTCGTCCCAGACGGCGTGGGAGGAGGGGAAGGAGGTCAGCGGGTCCGGTCCTGGCGTGAAACCGTGAGCCAGGGAGAGCGGGCCGGAATTCTCGTGTCCCAGTTCCCCGTTCAGGATTTCCGCGGACCGCAGTATTTCCCCGGGGCGCTCCTTCACGGAGAATATGTCGGGTGTTCCGTCAAGCTGTCCTGGCACGGTGAACATCTCCACTCTTCGGGTCGTCCGTCAACTCTTGGCCGACCCGGTGGAGGGTTTCAATGCTGAACTGTCTGGTTCTGGTTAATTTCCGTCTGCGGAAATGCCCTGCGGCGCGGCCTGTTCGAGCCGTTGCGCACGGTACTCGCCGGGCGTCATGTCGAACTCCTTGCAGAACGCCAGATGGAACCCCACATGACTCCCGTACCCGATGATCCGGTGGATTTCCCGCTGCGGGACAGACGGATCGGCCAGTATTCTGCGCGCCTCCTGGAGCCTGCGGAACAGCAGGTGCCGGGCCGGTGGCTCGCCGACGAGTTCGCGGAAGACCCGCGAGAACACGGCACGCGACATTCTCGCCTCACGGGCGAGCGATTCGACAGTCCAAGGGCTCGCGTACGAGGCGTAGATGGCCGTCAGCGCCCGGCTCACCCCTTCGTGGCGCAGGGCTTTGAGCGCGGGAGAGGCTTCGGCCAGTTGTTCCATCGCCGTGCGCAGCCCCAGGACGAACACCATCTCGAACGCGCGCAGCGAAACCAGTTGTGCCCCCGGCGCCATCCGCGTGCTTTCCCGGGTCAGGCACTCCAGTGTGTAGTGCAGGAGCGGTTCGTCGCGCAGCATGTGGCTGCGCAGCACGATGATGCGGGGAAGCGCGCGATACAGCGCGGGTTCCGTCACCGGGTCGTAATGCAGGCTGGCGCAGAGTATTTCGGTGTCCGGCGCGGCGCTTCCAATGGTGACGGAAGCGGAGCCTCCGGGCGAGAGGTCCGAAAGGACGGAATGCAGTGGAGTCGTCGCGCGCCCGGGGGCCGAGGTGAAGGAATGCGCCGTCCCGTGCGGAAACATCGCGAGGTCGCCCTCGTGCAGCCGTATCGCTTCTTCGTCGCCGAAGGATATGTAGCAGCCATTGCGGACCATGTAATGGAGGATGGCGTGACTGTCCTCCTCCCCCTCGATTCCCCAACTCCCGCCCGCCAGCCACTTGCTGTAGTAGGTATCGGCCAGCCTTAAGGGCTTGAGCAGCTCACTGAGAACGTCGGCCTGCGGCATGGACGATCCTTAAACGTTTTGAGCCTTCGGTTAATTGATCTTACATCGCGGCCGTCCAACTCTAGAGGGAGAGGGCTCGCCACGGGGGGCGGCCCTTAAATGAGCCACGGGGGAACGGGCCATGAACATCCTGATCGCGGGCGCCGGCATCGGCGGCCTGGCCGCTGCGCTGAGCCTGCACGCCGCGGGATGCGAGGACGTGCGCCTGGTCGAAGCAGCCCCGGAGATCCGCCCGTTGGGCGCCGGAGTCAACCTGCTGCCGAACGCGGTGCGCGAACTTGCCGCCCTCGGACTCTACGACGAACTGCTGCGCAGATCCGTCCCGTTGGAGCGGCTCGGCTACTACAACCACCGCGGCCAGACCGTGTGGAGCGAGGCGCGTGGCCGCAGCGCCGGACACCACTGGCCCCAACTCGCCATTACACGCGGCGACTTGCAGGGTCTGCTGGCAGACCGGGTGGCGGAGCGCCTGGGTGCCGACGCCATCCGCACCGACGCGCGGCTCACCGGCCTCACCGTGCTGGATTCCGGCCGGGTACGGGTAGACCTGAGCCACCGTGCGCACGGCGGCGCGGTGAGCACAGCCGAGGCCGACATCCTGGTCGGCGCGGACGGCATCCGCTCCGCCGTGCGCGGCGCGCTCTACCCGCAGGAGGGCGCGCCCCGCGCCCAGGGCGTGGTGGTGTGGCGCGGCGTGACCCGCGACCGCCCGTTCATGGGTGGACGCTCGATGGTCGTGATGGGCGACGGCCGCTGGAAGGCCGTCGTCTACCCGCTGTCCGACCGGCCCGACGCCTCGGGCCTCGTGCCGGTCAACTGGGCCGCCTCGTACACCGGCGACCTCGACGACCGGCCGGAAGGGATTCGCGACCGCTTCCTGCCCCGGTTCGCCGACTGGCGCTGCGAGGACCTCGTGCTCCGCGACGTCCTGGGCGGAGCGGAACCGCCGCAGGAGTTCCCCATGATGGACCGCGACCCGTTGCCGCGCTGGTCCTTCGGCCCGGTCACGCTGCTCGGCGACGCCGCCCACGCGATGGCGCCCATGGGCTCCAACGCCACCACCCAGGCGGTCATCGACGCGCGCGCCCTGGCCCATGCGCTGGCCCTGCACGCCGACCCGGTGCGCGCGCTCCAGGAGTACGACCGCGACCGGCGGCCCGCCATGAACCGGCTGCAGCTGATGACCCGGGCGAAGGGCCCGGAAATCGTCATCGACCTCGCCTGCGAGCGGTCCCCCGACGGATTCGCGCGTCCCGAGGACGTACTGCCCCGGCAGGAACTGGCGGAGATCGCGCACGCCTACGCCCGCGCCGCCAGCACGGACGCGGAATCGGTCAACTCCCCGTCCCCGTACGGGGTTCCGGAACTTCCGGTGCCCGCCGAGGTGTCCGGCTGAAGCAGTCCGCCCCGTGGGCGCCCCGCGCTTTTCCTCGCCTCCGCAGCGCAACCGCAGCGCAACTGCAGCGCAACCACAGCACCTTCACCCACCGTATTCCCAGGAGAGAAATGCCCCGCACCGGCCAGGACTACCTCGCCTCCTTGCGTGACGGCCGTGCCGTCTGGCTCGACGGAGAGCTGGTCAAGGACATCACCGAACACCCGGCCTTCCGCAACACCGCCCGCTCCATCGCGGACCTCTACGACCTCGCGGCCGAAGGCCCGGCGCGCGACGTGCTGACGGTGCTGCCGAAGGGGGCCGAGGAGCCCGTCCTGCGCGCGTACCACGTGCCGCGGACCCACGCCGAACTTGTGGAGCGCCGGAAGGCGTTCAAGACCTGGTCCGAGGCCAGCTACGGCTTCCTCGGCCGCTCGCCCGACTACATGGCCACCGGCATCGCCGGATTCGTGTCCGCCCCCGAGGTGTTCGCCGGGGGCGAGTTCGACGGACGGGACAACCTGGCCGCGTACTACCGGCGGATGGCCGAGGGCAGCCTGTACCAGGCGTTCACCATCACCAACCCGCAGATCGACCGCACCAGGTCCGCCTCCGAGCAGGAGGAGGACGACCTGTACGTGCGCGTGGTCAAGGAGCGCGACGACGGCATCGTGGTCCGTGGTGCCAAGATGATCGGCACCGCGGCGGTCTTCGGCGACGAGGTCATCGTCGGCACCATCGAACCGCTCGCCCCGCAGGACGTCGACTACGCCCTGTGCTTCTCCGTGCCCATCGACACCCCGGGACTGCAGTTCATCTCCCGCACCTCGTACGAGGCCGGGGCGCGCAGCGTCTTCGACAACCCGCTCTCCTCGCGCTTCGACGAGAACGACGCGCTGCTGGTGTGCGACGACGTGTTCGTGCCATGGGAGAACGTGCTCACCTACCGGAACGTGGACGCCACCTTCCAGATGTGGTGGGGCACCCCCGCGTACACCAACTTCGTGCACCAGGCGTCCGTCCGCTACTGGACCAAGCTGGAGTTCCTCACCGGACTCGCGATCCTGCTGGCCAAGTCGAACAACACCTACCAGCTGCCGCCGGTCCAGATGCAGATCGGCCGCCTCATCGGCTGGCTGAACATCGCCAAGTCGATGGTGCTCGCGGCCGAGTCCGAGTACGAGCGGGTCGGCGGTGCGGACGGCGCCGTGCACATCAGCCGCGAGATCGCCTCCGCGCACCGGGCCATGGCGGGCGACCTGTACCCCAAGGTCCTGGCCGAGCTCAAGATGCTCGCAGGCGGCGGCCTCATCCAGCTCCCGGCCTCCGGCCACGACCTCAACCACCCGGAACTCGGACGGCTCGTCGCCAAGTACGTGCGCTCGCCCGGCACCCCGGCCGAGCAGCGGATGAAGCTCCTGAAGCTGGCCTGGGACGCGCTGGGTTCGGAGTTCGCCAGCCGCCACGAGCAGTACGAGCGCTTCTACCACGGCGCCCCGCACGTCTACCTGCCGGGCATCGTCAGGGACGGCCGCCCGGACCTGCTGGAAGCGTTCACCCAGTCCTGCCTCGACGGGTACGAGCTGGGCGAAGGCCCGGGGACAGGGGCGGTCCTCCATGGCGGCCGCTAAGAGCGGCTGGGCGCTGGCGCTGCTGGCGGGCACCCAGTTCGTACTGATCCTGGACACCTCGGTGATCAACGTCGCGGCCCCCTCCATGGGCCGGGAGCTCGACATCTCACCGGCGGCCCTGTCCTGGGTGGCCAACGCCTACCTGGTCTCCTTCGGCGGCCTGCTGCTCCTCAGCGGGCGGGTGGCCGACCTGCTCGGGCGGCGCAGGGTGTTCGTGTCGGGCCTCGCGGTCCTGATCCTCGCCTCCCTGTTCGGCACCTTCGCCAACAGCGCCGCACTGCTCATCGCGGCGCGCACGCTGCAGGGCGTCGGAGCGGCGATGGCGGCGGCATCCGCGCTGGCCCTGCTCCTGATGCTGTTCGAGGACGGGCCGGGAAGACATCGGGCGCTCGGCGTCTTCGCGGCGATGGCCGGCGCCGGAGGAGCGGCGGGCACCGTGCTGGGCGGCGTGCTGACCAGCTGGTTCGGCTGGGAGTCCACGTTCGCGATGAACGTCGTCGCCGGGCTGATCCTGATGGTCCCGGCGTTCCGGCTGCTGCCCGAAGGGCGTGCGGAACGCGACGGACGCGGCATCGACCTGCCCGGAGCGGTCACGGTCACCGGGGGGCTCGCGCTCCTCGCGTACGCCGTGGTCAGCGCCGGAGAGGCGGGCTGGAACGCGCCGCAGACCCTCGGCACGGCCGCCGGGGCCGTGGTGCTGCTGGTTGCCTTCGTGCTGATCGAGCGCAAGGCGGCCGCACCCCTGGTGCCGCTGGACGTCTTCAAGCGCCGCACCCTGCGCTCGGCGAACGTCCTGTCCGCGATGTGGCAGATGTCGCTGTTCCCGATGTTCTTCCTGGTGAGCCTCTACCTCCAGGACGTCCTCGGGTACGACGCGGTCGGCGGCGGCCTCGGCCTGCTGCCGCTGTCCCTCACGGTGGTCCTGGTCGCGGGCAGCGCGGACCGGCTGATCGGTCGGTTCGGGCTGCGCACCGTGATGTGCGCCGGGTTCGTGCTGATCGCCGTCGGCATGGCCTGGCTGTCCCGGCTCTCGGCCACCGGGTCGTTCGTCAGCGAGGTGCTGTTCCCCAGCCTGCTGCTGGGCGTCGCGCTGCCGCTGGCCTCCATCACCACCCAGGTCGCCGCCACCGCGGGCACCGGCGACGACGAGGCGGGGCTCGCCTCGGGGCTGGTCAACACCAGCCTCCAGTTCGGCTCCGTGATCGGCCTCGCGGTCCTTTCCGGAATCGCGGCGGCCCGCACCGAGGCGGTGGGCGCGGACGGCGCCGCCGCCCTCACCGAGGGCATCGGCGCGGCGTTCCTCGCCGGTGCGGTGATCGCCGTGATCGCGGTGCCGGTCGCGGCCCGGCTCCGTACCCCCGAACCTCCCGCGGCGAGCGGCAGCGCCGTCGCGGACACCGCTCCGGCCAACCGCTGAGAGACGACCCGTACACCCACCCGTACGTACAACCGGAAGGAAAACCCGCATGCCCGACAACAACACCCGGCGCTACCTGGTGACGGGAGCCACCGGCTTCCAGGGCGGGGCCGTCGCACGGCACCTCGCCGCCCAGGGGGCCGAGGTGATCGGCCTGGTCCGCCAGCCCGCGAAGGCGGACCGGCCCGCGCCCGCCGGAGTGACCCTGGTCGGCGCCGACCTGGGCAACGCCGACGAGGTCCTCAAGGCCTTCGAGGGCGTCACTCACGCCGTGGTGACCATCCCCCTGGAGTACGACACGGACACCGTGCTCTCCTACGCGCGCAACGTCGCCGACGCGGCCCGCACGGTCGGCGTCCAGCGGCTCGTGTTCAACACCAACACCGCGCTGCCCGAGGCGACGACCCAGTACGCCGCCTTCGAGACCCGGCGGGCCGCCGAGCGCGTCATCACGGCAAGCGGCGTGCCCACGGTGGTCGTGCGCCCGCCCGTCTACCTCGACAACCTCTTCAGCCCCTGGAACGGGCCCGCGCTCGTCAACGACGGCGTGCTCGCCTACCCGCTCCCCGCGGACCAGCGGGTGGCCTGGATCTCGCACGACGACCTCGCGCGGGTCGTCGCCGCCGCGCTGGAGAACGACGCGCTGGTGGGCCGGGTGCTGAACGTCGGCGGCGCGGACGTCGTCACCGGACCCGAACTGGCCCAGGCGTTCGCCGAGGCGCTGGGCCGGGACGTGACCTACCTGCCGCTGGACGTCCAGCAGTTCGAGGACGGGCTCGCCCACGTCGTGGGCGCGCCGGCCGCCGCGGGAGTCGCCGGGATCTACCACCACGTGAGCACCGGCGAGGCCCCCGGCCTGCTGGCCGCCGACCCGGCGCAGACGGAGCGGGAGCTGGGCATCAAGCTCACCCCGGCCGTCGAGTGGATCAAGTCGCAGCCCTGGGACCACTGGGCCGGGGCCACCGGCTGACGGGCTGTCGGGGAGCCGCCCTGGGGAGGGGCGGCTTCCCGGCGCACGCAGCGCACACATGCAGAAGAAGGGGGGAGCAAGTGGCAGACATCCGTGACCAGGACGGTAGGGCCCGTCGCAGAACCGGCATGCCGATCGCCGTGGTGGGCATCGGATGCCGACTGCCCGGAGCGCGCGGTCCCGAGGAGCTCTGGGACCTGCTGACCGGCGGCGGCGACGCCACGACGGCGCTGCCGAAGGAGCGCGAAGGGGATGCGGCGGTACGGGGCGGATTCCTCGACGGCCTCGAAGACCCCGACGCGTTCGACGCCGACTTCTTCGGGATTCCCCGCGAGGACGTCCCGGCGATGGACCCCCAGCAGCGGTTGGCGCTCACCGTCGCATGGGAGGCCCTGGAGGACGCCGGTCTCGTCCCGGCCGCACTCTCCGGCACCCGTACCGCCGTGTTCCTCGGCCAGAGCCACGCCGACCACTGGGAGCGGCTGCGCGCGACGGAGCCCGCACAGGAGGCGTCCGGCGCGCTGGCCCGGCTGGCCGGCACCGAGCAGCGGGCGCTGCTCTCGGGACGGCTCTCGCACTTCTTCGGCTGGCACGGCGCCAGTCTGACCGTCGACACAGGGCAGGCATCCTCGCTCGCGGCCGTCCACCTGGCCTGCGCCGGCCTGCGCAGCGGCGAGGCGACGCTCGCCCTGGCGGGCGGGGTCAACGCCGCACTCTCCCCTGCCGTCACCGGCCTGTTCGCCCGGGCGGGCGTCCTGTCGCCCGACGGGGCCTGCCGCTTCGGCGACGCCCGGGCGAACGGTTTCGTACGGTCCGACGGCGCGGGCATCGTCGTACTCAAACCGCTGGAGCGGGCCCTGGCCGACGGCGACCGGATCCGGGCCGTCCTGCGCGGCAGCGCCATCAGCAACGACGGGGCCGCCAAGGAGCACGTGACCGACCCGTCGGCGACCGGCCAGCGTCTTGCCATGCGCTGGGCCCACGAGGACGCGGGCACCTCCCCGCACGAGGTCGGCTACGTCGAGGCCCACGGCACGGGAACCCGCATCGACGCGGTGGAACTCGGGGCCCTCAACGACGTGTACGGCGAAGGGCGTTCCCCCGGACGACGTTTGCTCGTCGGCTCGGTCAAGACGAACATCGGGCACTGCGAGGCGGCCGCCGGAGTGGCCGGACTCATCAAGGCGGCCCTGTGCCTGGAGCACCGCACGGCGCCGCCGAGCCTGCACCTTCGGACGCCGTCCCCCAAGGTCGACTGGGCGCGAATCCCCCTCGTGGTCCCCACCACGAACGAACCGCTTCCGGTGGACGGGCGGCCCGCCCTCGTCGCGGTCAACGGCCAGAGCATCTCCGGCGCGAACGCCCACGTGATCCTGGCCGAGGCCCCGCCCGCGGCATCCGAGAGGCCCACCGGCGACGGCCCCTGGCCCCTGCGCCTGTCGGCGCCCACCGAGCGCGGACTCTCCCTGCTCGTACGGGCGTACGTCGATCACCTCGCCCCGGACGGCCGGGGACGCGCGCACTTGGCACGGGACATCTGCTGGACCGCCTGCGCCCGGCGCACCCCGCACGCCCGTCGACTCACTGTGCACGGCCACACCCACGACGAATTCCACCGCGCGCTGACGGCGCTCCGCGTCGACGGCGCGTGTACGGACGCGGGCGCGCCCGGCGACCCGGCGGAGTGTTTCCCCGCCGGCCCCGGCGCGGTGGTCCCGCTGCCCCGGCACCCCTGGGACGCCGCCCACCCGCTCTGAGGCGGGGCACCGACCACGCTCCCGACGCGCCCGCGCCGTCCGACGACGTGCGGAGCGCGCGTCCTTTCCGCTCCTTCCTCCCTTCCAGCCCTGCCACGGGCTGCACTTTTCCCTGGAGAAAAACGATGAAGTCACCGACCGACCTCGACCTCGGCAACCCCATACGCGTGGCGGCCGTCCGGGAGCTCGACCCGCTGGCCGCCGACCTCGCCTGCTACACCCTCCGTCAGCAGAACGCGGAGGCGGACCTGCCCGCCATGACCGCCGCCCTGCGCGACCTCACCCCGGCCGTGGGGCGCGTCGCTGCCTTCTCCACCGAGGAGTGCGTGGCGGCGATGCGGGACCTGGGGATGTTCCTCGGCTCGATCAGGCGGCACGAGGCGGAGCCCCTGGAGCTCGTCCCCGAAGCCCTGCCCGTCCTGCACGAACTCGGCCGGCGGACCGACATGGTGCCCCGCGACACCGTGCACCACTACTGCACCTGGAACCCGGTCGGCGTCCGGCAGCGGATGTACACCGGCGACGTCCAGGAGGCGTACCTCCAGGAATCCGTGCGCATGGTCTTCCCTCACCTTCGCGCGGGACTCGAACTGGCGTCCACGCTCAGTGACATGCCGCTGGAGGACCCCAAATTCGCACAGCTCACCGACGAGCTGACCACGCACGTGGAGACGATGGTGACCTCCATCGACATGGTGGTCAGCCACGTGAGCCCGGAGTTCTTCGCCCGCACGCTGCGCCCGTACTTCGAGGAGATCACCGTCGACGGACGCGTCCTCCTGGGCCCCGCCGCCGCGCAGGTGCCGCTCTGGCTGATCGACGAGGCCGTCTGGGCCTCCGACCGGAGCGAGCCCGATTACGCCGAGTTCCTGCGGGACTCCGTGCCCTACAGCCTCCGCCGGTGGCGCGAGCTGTACGACCACTGGGAGCGCGTCCCGTCCATCGTCTCCCGGCTCGTCGACGCCTTCGGGGCCGACGCCGAGGAAGCGGTCCGCAAGGCCCCCGCGCTGCGCCTGAGCGCCGAGGCGCTGGCCAGGCTGCTGCGGGTGATCGTGGTCTTCCGCGGTCGTCACCTGAGCATCGCCAGGAAGGCGTACGACGCCGACCTGCGGCTCTACCCGGTCGGCAGCGGCGGGGCCAGCGTCGAGCTGCTCAAGCAGATCATCGACCTCACCCGGGCCACCGCGCAGCTCACCGGCGCCCGCGGGCGCAAGCAAGGTGCGGCCCACGGCGGCGAGCGGAGGTCGGCGTGAGCATCGTCGTCGCCGGAGCGGGCATCGGCGGACTCACCACCGCCCTGAGCCTGCACGCGGCCGGAGTCGGGGACGTGACCGTCCTCGAAGCGGCCGCCGCGTTCCGGCCCCTGGGGGTCGGCCTGAACATCCTGCCCAACGCCGTACGGGAGCTGGCCGAACTCGGGCTCCTGGAGGAGCTGTCGAAGGTGTCCGTGCCGACCGGCAGCCTGGGCTACTACAACCGGCACGGCCAGCTGATCTGGCACGAGCCGCGCGGCCGCGCCGCCGGATACCGCTGGCCCCAGCTCTCCATCCACCGGGGCAGGCTCCAGGCGGTACTGGCCGACGCCGTGCGCGAACGGCTGGGCCCGGACGCGATCGTGGACGACTCCCGCGTCGAGGATTTCGAGCAGCTTCCCGACGGGCGGGTGCGGGTGCGCCACGCCGCCGCGGGGGGCGCCTCCCACACGGAGGCGGACGCGCTGATCGGGGCG
Source organism: Streptomyces sp. NPDC056486 (assembly GCF_042795295.1). Taxonomy (NCBI): domain Bacteria; kingdom Bacillati; phylum Actinomycetota; class Actinomycetes; order Kitasatosporales; family Streptomycetaceae; genus Streptomyces; species Streptomyces sp. NPDC056486. The sequence continues at coordinate 71,664 of NZ_JBHTSF010000006.1, read as the reverse complement.
GACGGTATCCGCTCCGCGGTCCGGGCGGCCCTCCACCCGGCCGAGGGACCGCCGCCGTGGAACGGGCTCATCGTCTGGCGCGGCACGACGTGGGCGTCGCCGTTCCTGGACGGCCACACCATGATCATCGCCGGTGACGACCGCCGCCGGGCGGTGGTCTACCCCATGTCCGGCCCGCGACCGCAGGACGGCGCGGTCCTGATCAACTGGGCGGTGGCCCGCGCGGCACGCCCCGGCGAGACGATCGAGACGGCCGACTGGAACAGATCCGTCGCCCCCGACGAATTCCTCGGCGACTTCACGGACCTGGACTTCGACTGGCTGGACGTCCCCGCGCTGATCAGGACCTCCGACGAGGCCTTCATCTACCCGATGGTGGACCGCGACCCGCTGCCCCGCTGGACACACGGAGCGGTCACCCTGCTCGGCGACGCGGCCCACGCCATGTACCCGATGGGGTCCAACGGCGCCACCCAAGCGATCATGGACGCCCGCGTCCTGGCCCGCGAGCTGGCGCTGCGGCCCGACCCGCGGGCAGCCCTGGCCGGCTACGAGACCGCTCGGCTGTCCGCACTGACCGAGCTCCACAAGAGCACCCGCCGCCGCGGACCGGAGGTCGTCATCGACCTCGCCCACCAGCGGGCGCCGGCGGGCTTCCGCACGGCGGATGAGGTCTTCCCCGGCACCGAACTGCACGACATCTCGGCCGACTTCGCCCGCCTCGGCGGCTTCGACCCGGACCTGGTCAACCACCGCGCGTCCTACAGCGTCGACGCCCGGACGGCCGACGCCCCAACCGCCGACGTCGGGACGGAGGCCCTGGCATGAGGGTCGACGTCTGGTCCGACGTGAACTGCCCCTGGTGCTACATCACCAAACGGACCTTCGAGACGGCACTGGAGCGGTCCGGCGCCCAGGACGTCGAGGTCGTCCTGCACCCGTTCCAGATCGACGGCGAGCAGCCCGAACACGCCACCCCCATGCTCGAATGGCTCGCCGACAAGTACGGCGCCGACCGCGCCCGCTTCATGAACGAGAAGGTCACGGAGGCCGGTCGGCGCCACGGCATCACATTCCGCAACGCCGCCGGGTTCAACGCGAACACGCTCCACGCCCACCGGCTTCTCCGCCACGCGCGCCGCGTCCACGACAGGCGGACGCAGAGCCGACTGGAGGAGCGGATCCTCGCCGCCATGTTCACCGAGTGCGAGGACATCTCCGACGTCGCAGTGCTCGCCGACCGTGCCGCACGCTCCGGCATGGACCGGCTGGCGGCCGAGGCGTTCCTGCGCTCGGCGGACGGCTACGAGGACGTGCGCGCCGAGGTCCGCGCCGCACGCGCCGCCGGCATCACCACCGTCCCCCGCTTCGCCTTCGACCACGGGCAGGTCGTCGAAGGGGCCCAGGAGGACCCGGACGTGTTCCTGACCGCACTGGCCCGCCCCGCCGACGTACGCCCCGTACCCGAGGAGACACCGCGATGACCCGCACCACACGACGACGCGCCTTCCTCGGCGCCACCGCCGCCACCGGGGCGGCGATGGCGACCACCGGTCTCGCGACCCCCGCGGCCGCGGCGCCCGGCCGCACAGCGGCCGACGCGGCGAGCGAGGTCCTGCCGGGCAGCCCGCAGTACGGCGACCTCGTGCGCGGCGTCAACCAGCGCTGGATCGGCACCCCGGACCGCGTCAGCGTGCCGCACACCACCGAGCAGGTCGTCAGGGCCCTGCGCCGGGCCCTCGACGCGGGGGAGCGCATCGCGGTGCGCGGCGGCGGGCACTGCTTCGAGGACTTCAGCGCCAGCCGTGACGTACGGCGGCTGGTCGACATGTCGGCCATGGACGACATCGAGTACGACGCCGACCGGCGCGCCATCCGCATCGGCGCGGGCGCGACGCTCGGCAAGGTCAACGAGCAGCTCTTCAAGCGCTGGGGCGTCGCCCTGCCCGCCGGTTCCTGCCCCACGGTCGGCATCGGCGGACACGTGACCGGCGGCGGATACGGGCCGCTCAACCGCACCCTCGGGCTGATCGTCGACCATCTGTACGCCCTCGAGGTCGTCGTCGCCGACGCGGCGGGCCACCCCCGCGCGGTGGTGGCCGCACGCGACTCCGCCGACCCCCGCAAGCGCGACCTGTGGTGGGCGCACACCGGCGGTGGCGGCGGCAACTTCGGCATCGTCACGCACTACTGGTTCCGCTCCCCGGGCCTCTCGGGTCGCACCCCGCAGGAGACCCTGCCCACGCCGCCCCGAGAAGTGCTGGTCGGCACCGCCCTGTGGCAGTGGGCGGACCTGGACGAGCGGTCGTTCACCCGGCTCCTGAAGAACTACGCCGCCTGGCACGCCGCCCACAACAAGCCGGGCGACGCGGAGAGCGACCTCTACAGCCACCTGGCCGCCTTCCACCGGTCGGGCGGAGCCGTGGCGCTCAACATCCAGCTCTCCACGGCCCGTTCCAAGGCGGGCGGGCCGCCCCCCGAGGAGCGGCTGGACGCCTTCGTGGCCGCCGTCGGGGCCGGAGTGGACGCACGCAGCACGACGGTGGCGCGCAGCTGCCTGCCCTGGCTCCTGTCCACCCAGTGGTCCGGGTTCGCCGACCGCCCGTCCGGCAAACGGATCAAGGGCAAGTCGGCCTACCACAAGGAGCCGTTCGACGACGCACAGGCCGAGGCCCTCTACCGCGGGCTGACCCGCGCCGACTACCGCCACCCCGGCAGCGGCGTCCTCATCGCACCCTACGGAGGGCAGGTCAACAGCGTCCGGCCGACCGCGACGGCGCTGCCGCACCGGGACAGCGCCCTGATGCTGATGTACGTCAGCGAGTGGACCGACCCGGGCGAGGACGACAGCCACGTCGGCTTCCTGCGCGACCTGTACGAGACGACGTACGCGAAGACCGGCGGCGTGCCCGCGGCCGGGGCGTACATCAACTACCCGGACGCCGACCTGCGCGATCCGCGGCGCAACCGCAGCGGCGTCGCCTGGCACGAGCTGTACTACGGGGCCAACTACCCCGACCTCCAGCGGATCAAGAAGGCCTGGGACCCCGGGAACGTCTTCCGCCACCGGCTGTCGATCGAGCTCCCCGCGGCCGGAAGGGGCGGATCCCGATGAACGCGAGCGTGCTGGACGGCATCGTCGCGGGCGCCCGAATCGACCTCGCGGGCCGCCGCGCCGTCGTCTCCGAGGACCAACTGCGGGCGAGGGCCGATGAGTACGGGCAGCGGGCTCCGGCCGCGTCGGAGGTGATCGAGGGGCTGCGCGGTACGAACGGGCTGCGGGTCATCGCGGAGATCAAGCGCACCAGCCCGGCGCGCGGGCCGCTCGCCGACATCGCGGACCCGGCCGCGCTCGCCTGCGCGTACGAGGAAGGCGGTGCGGCCGCGATCAGCGTCCTCACCGAACCCCGCAGGTTCCACGGCTCGTTGGAGGACCTCGCGACGGTACGTGCCGAGGTCGGGCTGCCGCTGCTGCGCAAGGACTTCGTGGTGGACCCCTACCAGGTCCGGGAAGCGCGCGCCCACGGCGCGGACCTGGTGCTGCTCATCGTCGCCGCGCTCGACCAGCGAGCCCTGACGGACCTGATCGCGCTGTCCGGGAAGCTCGGCCTCGTCCCCCTGGTCGAGGTGCACGACGCGCAGGAGGCCGCCCGGGCCGTCGACGCGGGCGCCGAGGTCATCGGCGTCAACGCTCGCGACCTGCGGACCCTGAGCGTCGACCCCGGCACCTTCGACCGGATCGCCGACCGGATTCCCGAGGGCCTCGTGCGCATCGCGGAATCGGGGGTGCGGGGTCCCGAGGACGCGGCCCGGTACGCCCGGTCGGGGGCCGACGCGATCCTGGTCGGGTCCGCGCTGGTGACCGGCGACGACCCCGCGAGGGCGGTCGCCGCTCTGGTGGCCGCGGGCCGCCCGGCCTGACGGTGGCGCGGCTCCGGGCTGGCTTCGGCGTCACAGCCTCCCGGACCGCTTGACCGTGACGGCGGCCCAGTGTTCCAGGACCGCTGCCGCCGCCCCGGAATCCAGGGCGACGGCAGCCCGCTCCACCGCCGCGCCCAGCCGGTCGGCGACCGGTGCGGGCGAGGGTTCCAGCGCGGCGAGCCCGGCGGCCGCGGACAGCAGCACCGCGTCGCGCACCGCCCGGTGCACCGGGGCGCCGGCCAGCAGGTCGCGGGCGACGCGGGCGTTGTACGTCCGGTCGCCGCCGCGAAGGTCGGCGGGGGCGGCGAGCGGGATGCCGATGCTCCTCGGGTCGAAGGTCTCCTTCCGTACCTCTCCGTCGCTCACCGACCAGACGGTGGACGTGGTGGTCACCGAGAGCTCGTCCATCCCGTCGTCGCCGCGGAAGACCAGGGCCGAGACTCCCTGGCGGGCCAGAACGCCCGCCATCGGCGAGGCCGCACGGGCATCGGCGACGCCGACGGCCGAAGCAGAGGGGCGGGCGGGATTGGTGAGCGGGCCGAGCAGGTTGAAGACCGTACGGACGCCGAGTTCGCGGCGCGTCGAAGCGGCGTGCCGCAGCGAAGGGTGGAACAGCGGGGCGAAGCAGAAGGTGATCCCCACCTCCTGCGCCACCTCGGCGAGTTCGGCCGGCGGCAGCTCCAGTACGACGCCCAGCTCCTCCAGCACGTCCGCGGAACCGCACCGCGAAGAGGCCGACCGGTTGCCGTGCTTGACCACCCGGGCTCCGGCGCCCGCGGCGACGACGGTCGACATCGTGGAGATGTTGACACTGTCGGAACCGTCGCCGCCCGTGCCGACGATGTCGACGGCGGGCCCGTCCACCCGCAGCGGAACGGCATGGCGGCGCATGGCCCTGGCCAGCCCCTCGATCTCGTCGGTCGTCTCGCCCTTCGCCCGCAGCGCCACCAGCAGCCCGGCGAGCCGGGAGGGCGCGGCCCGGCCGGTCATCACCTCCTCCATCACCCAGTCGCTCTCGTCGGCGGAGAGATGCCGTTGGTCCAGCAAGGAGTTCAACAGATCGGGCCAGTGCCGGTCGGTGGGCACGGGCACGGGCACGTCGACATTCCGGGTCGTCACGGTTTCCCCTCGAAGGAGTTCGCATTGCGGTGAATCGATTGTTCGGAAAACGGGCGGACCGGCGCCAGACCATTTCCCGGCGAGAGTTGCAGTCCACCTCGTGACCACACCCCATCGAGTCCATTGCGTGTGAACACCCAAGCGAGAGGGAGAAACTCCGTGCCTTTGCACATGGCGGTTTCCGTTTCCCGTACTTCCGGTGAATCATTGACGTCCCAGATCCAGAAGTTCATCCGGGGAGAGATAGAAACCGGAATTCTCCGCCCCGGAACGCGACTTCCCGCCACCCGGCGGCTCGCAGAAGACCTGGAGGTCGCCCGCAGCGTGGTCGTCGAGGCGTACGGACAGCTCACGGCCGAGGGCTATCTGGAGTCCCGGCAGGGCGCGGGGACGCGCGTGGTGCAGCACCTTCCGCAGCAGGACGTCGTCCCGGTGCTGCTCGACAACGGCCGGGCGCCCGCGGTGCGCTGGGACCTGCGCACGGGCGGCGCGAACACGCTGCCCTTCCCGCACACCGCCTGGCTCACCGCCTACCAGCGCGTGCTGCAGGACTCGGGCAGGCGCCACGACTACCCTCCGCTGGCCGGCGAGGCGGTGCTGCGCGGTGAACTCGCCCGGCTGCTCGGCCGGTGGCACGGGGTGCTCGCGGTGCCGGGGAAGATCGTGGTCGTGGGCGGATTCGCCCAGGGGCTCGGCCTGTTGTGCACGGCTCTGCGCAAGGCCGGCCTGGACGAGATGGCCGTCGAGGACCCCGGCCACGTGGGGCAGCGCCGGTTCATCGAGGACACCGGAATGCGCACCGTGGCGGTGCCGGTCGACGAGGAGGGGCTGGACGTCGGCGCGCTGGCGGCGACCTCCGCGCGCGTCGTCCTGGTCACGCCCGCCCACCAGTTCCCCGTCGGCGTCACCATGTCGGAGCGCCGCCGGGCCGAACTGATCGAGTGGGCCCGCGACACGGACTCGTGGGTGATCGAGGACGACTACGACGGAGGGCTCTGGTACGGGAGGACCCCTCGCCCGCTGGCCCTCCAGCGCCTCGCCCCCGAGCGGGTCGTCTACGCCGGAACGGCCAGCAAACTCCTGGGCCCCGGACTGCGGCTCGGCTGGCTGGCCGCCCCCGACGAACTCCTGGACGGCATCCTGCACGCCAAGGTCTGCCAGGACCTCGGCACCGAGTCCTTCACCCAGCTCGCCTTCGCGGAACTGCTCGGCAGCGGGCTGTTCGACCGGCACGTGCGCCGCCTGGTGAAGATCGCGAGCAGTCGTCGCGACGTCCTGGAGGACGCGGTGCGCCGTCGGCTGCCGGGCGCCACCGTCCTCGGCGCCGCCGCGGGCCTGCACGCCTACGTGCGGCTGCCCCACAAGGCCGACGAGGCGGCCGTCGTGGCGGGAGCCCTGCGCCGCTCGGTGCTGGTGCGCGGCGGCGCGGGCTTCCACTCCGGGCCGACCCGGGACGCCCCCGCCCTGGTGGTGGGGCACGCGCACCTGCCCCGGGCCGGGGTGGCCCAGGCGATCGACGAGATCGCCGCCGCGGTCAGCGCACGCTGAGCCGCCCGGCCCGGGCGTCGGCGGTGGCGAGGAAGTTCCGCATGATCTCCAGGCCGCCGCTGGTCGTGATGCTCTCCGGGTGGAACTGCACCCCCTCGACGGGCAGCGTGCGGTGGCGCAGTCCCATCACGTACGCGTGATCGGTCGAGACCGCGGTCGTCACCAGCTCCTCGGGCAGCGGCTCGGCGACGACGAGCGAGTGGTAACGGGTGGCCTCCAGGGTGTTGCCGAGCCCCTGGAACACCCCGGCGCCGTCGTGCCGCACCGTGCTGGTGCGGCCGTGCATCACCTGCTCCGCCACCTCGATCCGCCCGCCGTACGCCAGCCCGATCGCCTGGTGCCCCAGGCACACGCCCAGCAGCGGCGTCTCACCGGCGAACCGGTGCACCAGCTCCACGTGCCCAGAGTCCGCCGGATGGCCGGGCCCCGGGCCCAGCACCACCGCGTCGGGCTCGAGGCCGGCGAGCTGCTCCGGGGTGCGCGCGGCGGACCGTACGACTTCGGTGTGCGCGCCGAGCGTGCGCAGGTACTGGTCGATGATGTGCACGAAACTGTCGTACGCGTCGATCAGCAGGACCCTCGTCGGATGCGTCACCACAGCTCCTTGCCGGTCAGCGCCCAGTAGGACGCGCCCATCTTCGTCAGGGTCTCCTGCCACTCAGCCTCGGGGTCGGACTGCGCGACCATGCCGGCCGAGGTCTGGGTGGAGTAGGTGGTTCCGTCGTACGTCACGGTACGAATGCACAGCGCAAGCTCGCTCCACGCGCCGCGCGCGTCCACGAGCCCGACGGCGCCCGCGTACGCGTTCCGGGGCTCGGCCTCCAGCTCGTTGATGATCTCCATGGCGCGGATCTTGGGCGCGCCGGTCATCGTCCCCGCGGGGAAGGCGGCCCGCACCGCGTCCCACACCCCGACACCCTCCGCGAGCCGTCCGGAGACGGTCGACACCAGGTGGAAGACGTGGGAGAACGCCTCGACGTACATCAGGTCGTCCACCGGCCGGGTGCTCGGCTCGCTGACCCGGCCGATGTCGTTGCGGCACAGGTCGACCAGCATGATGTGCTCGGCGCGCTCCTTGGTGCTCGCCTGCATCTCCTTGATGCGGCGCTCGTTCTCCTCCTCGTCGGGACCGCGACGGGTGGTGCCCGCGATGGGCCGCATCACGATCTCCCCGTCGGAGATCCGCAGGAACAGCTCGGGGCTCGCCCCGATGAGGAGGCTCTCGGCGCGCGGCGCCAGGTACATATGGGGCGAGGGGTTGCGTCGGCGCAGCCGCCGGTAGACGTCGCCCGGGGCGAGTGTCGTGCGGACGTCGACCCGGTGCCCGATCTGGATCTGGTAGATGTCGCCGACCCTGATGTGCTCCAGGCAGCGCTCGGCCCATCCCAGGAAGGTCGCCTTGTCGACACTGTCGTGCACGGACAGAGGAGCGGGCGCGTCCGGCACCGGCTCCGGCTCCGCGCCGGACACGGCGGTCGCGCGCGCCGCCGCGAGGAGGTCGGGCTCCCGCGACGCGGGGAAGGCATCGCTCTCGGCGCGCAGACGGCGGACGGCGCCGGTCGGGGTGTCGTACCAGAGGGTCTCGCGGAAGAGGGTGAGCACCACGTCCGGCTCCGCGTCCGGACCCTCGGGGTGACCGGTGCGCGGCGGCAGATCCTCCATCAGCCAGGTCGACTCGTACGACAGAGACGTCAGGAAACCGAAGGCGAAGGAGGAGAGCGGAACGTCCGTCTCCACCGCGAAGAGCCGCTGGGACGCCTCCAGCAGGTCCCACATCTGCCGGGACGCCGAGAAGCGGAAGCCCCCGGCGGGACCCTGCCGGGTGAGGCCCAGCCGCACGGCCTCCCCGGCCAGCGCGGCGGAGAGGAGCGGGGCGCCCTCGACCTCGACGCGGCCCGTGCCGCCCCCTTCGGCGCTCCCGAAGACGCGGATCTCGGCGATCCTGCCGCTGCCGACAACGGCGGAGGTCCGGCGCTCCTCGGAACCGTCGTAGCCCTCCAGCAGGAAGACGTTCTGGGCGCCGGCCTCCTCCTGGAGGTGGGTGACGAGCCGTAGCGGATCGTGCGGGGGGAGGGTGTCGACCGTCACCCGCACGGGGACCTGTCGCGTTGCCGATGACTTTCCTGGCATGTATGAACTCTCTGTGAATTACCGACCGGATCGTCGGCCGATTTCCACCGGATGTGCGGTGGTGCTTTTCCGGTGCCTTTTCTCGCGGTTCGGCTGCGGCCACAGAACCAAGTGCCGCCCCTGGACAACCAGTCCATTTCCCGTCCGGTCGTGCGGACCAATTGCGGTTCGCTTGACCCGCCCCTGCGCCGTGAATTGGGGTGAGCCCGGAAAACGGAACGAGGAGGGGGTACGAAATGGTCGGCGTCATGGACAGCATCGGCGCGGGGGTGGGTACAGGGGCGGCCCAGCAGCCGGACTGGCCCGAGCCGGAAGAGCTGCGCGCGGTGACCGGACGGCTCGCGAAGGCGCAGCCCCTGGTGCACGCCGAGGAGTGCGACCGGCTGCGCGAGAGGCTGGCGGCGGTGGCGCGCGGCGAGGCGCTGCTGCTCCAGGGCGGCGACTGCGCGGAGACCTTCGGCGGGGTCACGGCCAAGGAGGTGCACGGCAAGCTGGAGGTGCTGCGGGACATGTCCGGCGTGCTGAGCCGGGGCACCGGGCTGCCGGTGGTGCGCGTCGGCCGGATGGCGGGGCAGTTCGCGAAGCCGCGGTCGAGCGCCGTCGAGCACCGGGACGGGGTCACCCTGCCGTCCTACCGGGGGGACGCGGTCAACGGTCTTGAGTTCACCGAGGCCGGACGTCGCCCCGACCCGCACCGCATGGAGCGCATGTACGAGGCGTCCGCGGCCACCCTGGGCCTGCTGCGCGCGCACGCGCACGGAGCACCGGAAGGGCCGCAGGAGTTCTTCGTCAGCCACGAGGCCCTGCTCATCGACTACGAGCACTCCCTGACCCGTACCGACGCCCTGACCGGGGCGCGGTACGGCACCAGCGGCCACCTGCTCTGGGTCGGCGAGCGCACCCGGCAGCCCGAGGGCGCGCATCTCGACTTCCTGTCGCGGGTCCGCAACCCCGTCGCCGTCAAGCTCGGCCCGACCACGCAGACCGACGACGTCCTGCGCTACATCGAACGCCTCGACCCCGACCGGGAGGCCGGCCGCCTCACCTTCGTGGTGCGAGCAGGAGCGGACCGGGTTCGGGACGTCCTGCCCGCCCTGGTGGAGAAGGCCCGCACCGAGGGAGCCCTGGTGGGCTGGGTCAGCGACCCCATGCACGGCAACACGTTCACCGCCCCCAGCGGCCACAAGACCCGCAGCTTCGACGTGATCCTCGACGAGATCCGGGGCTTCGTCGAGGTGCACCGCGCTCTGGGCGCCCACCCGGGAGGCATCCACCTGGAACTCACCGGCGAGGACGTCACGGAATGCGTCGGCGGCGCCGAACCCGTGCACCTCGACGCGCTCCCCCACCGCTACACCACGGCCTGTGACCCCCGGCTCAACCACCGCCAGGCACGGGACCTCGCCTCCCGGGTGGCCGAGCTGTACGAGCGCCCCCGAGCGCGCGCGAAGCCCGCGCTCAACGAGGTGCAAACCCCGCACTGACGGCCGCCCGGGGTCGAGGCCGGGCGGCCGTATGCGCACCCGCGCGCCCTCAGGCCACGGCGCCCACCAGCGCCGGGCGCTCCGCGTCCCGCAGCCGCTCCATCAGCGAGAGCCGGGCGCGCGCCACCCGTGAACGGACGGTGCCCACCGGACAGCCGGTGAGCAGTGCCGCTTCCGCGTAGGGCAGTCCCAGGAGTTGGGTGAGGACGAAGGCCTCGCGCCGTTCGTCGGGCAGCGCCGCGAGGAGGTCCGCGAGGACCACGCCGTCGTCGAAGCCCGGCAGGCCCCTCGGCTGGGCCCGCTCGGCTGCGGACTGCCAGTCGTCCGTGTCGCAGAGGCGGGGCCGGGCGGCGGCGTACCGCAGGCTGTCGATCACCGTGCGCCGCGCGATGGAGAGCAGCCAGGTCCGGGCGGACGAGCGCCCCTCGAAACGGTGCAGGCTGCCGAGGGCCCGCAGGAACGTGTCCTGGGTCAGGTCGTCGGCGGCCTGCGGGTCGCCGCCGAGGTACGTCACGTACCGGCGGACGTCCCGGTGCAGGGCGCGTACGAAGTGCTCGACCGCTTCGGGGTCACCGGCGCGGGCGGCGAGCGCCCAGGCCGTTATCGACTCGTCGGGTGAGCCGGGCAGGGCAGGAATGATCACCTGGTGTCCTTCTCGGGAATCCCGGACCCGGACGCGCGCCCGTAGGTACGTACGTGCGTCCGGCATGTCCGGTGAGGGGGGTACGGCCGCGCAAGAATGCGTACGGCCGATGCCCGAGCCGTCCGGGCCGCGCGGCGTGGCGCGCGGGAACGGCGTCGGGGAACCAGCTGTCAGGCGACAGCGGTCCCGGCGGGCGGACCCCGAGAAGTGATGGCGTGCGCGAGAAGCAACTGCCGTGGCCGGCCTGCCGAACGGTGGCGATGGGGCCGGACACGGGGACGGTGGGCGGGCGCGGGCAGCGCGAGAGGTACCCGCAGCGGGGCGACGAGCCACCCGGCGAAGGCGCGCGCGATACGGAAGGCCGCGCGTTCGCCGTGCGCGAGCCAGAGGCCGCAGAGGAGAGCGGCGAGAAGGTGGGCGGCGAGCATGCCGGTCGGCGACATGCCGCTCATGTCGTGGCCGCCGCCCATGTGATCCATGTGATCCATGGCGGCCCCCATCGAGGGGCCGGCGGGCATGGCGGGCATGGCCGCCGCTCCGGATGTCGCTCCCGACGTGGGCATCGGCGCGGACATGGCCGAGCCCTGGCCCCTGCCCATCGCGTCGGCACCCATCGGCGCCGCGCAGAGCATGTGCTGCACCCACCGCCGTACGAGCGGCTCTCCACCTGAAGGCTGCGCGGCGGCCTGCGCCAGGGAGAACCCCGAGTGCAGCGCGGCCTGCGCGGCCACCACCACGGAGACGACCAGCGGGAGCCCCCGCTCGCGCCCGGCGAGCGCCCAGCCCGTGCCGCCGACCACGACGGCTGCGGCACCCAGCGTCCACGAAGGCACCGACGTCCCCGACATCAGGACGTGCCCCAGGGCAGCGAGCAGCACACAGGCTGCCGCGAACACCGCAGCCCGCACCGCGCGAGAACACCACCCAGCAGTCATGGCGGGGTCATCTTTGCATTCGCGCTCCGCCCCGCATAGGTGAGGAGGCTCTAGACGCGTGAGTCCGATGTGTTCAGTGGATGAACCGCCCGCTGATACCCCCGGGGCGGACTCAATGCCTGAGCAGCCACAGAACCCGGTCCCACGACAGAAGGTGGTACACGAGCAGCGGGCCAGGTGTCGCGATCACCGTCCCCCCGGACCGGGACGCATCGTCCGGGGTGGCGAACACCCCCACAGCCACGGCCGACGGAACGGCTACCCGTCCGTCCCTCGCCGAAAGGCTCTAGCGCGCCGCGTCTTCAAGCAGCTTCAGGGCCAGCGCCTGCGTCTCGGCGTCGGCCTTCTCGGGGCTGCCGGTGTCGTACGGCGGGTCAGGGTCGTACTCGACGGCGAGCTGCATCGCCTGGGCGACCTTCTCGTCGGAGAGGCGGGATGCGAGGTGCAGGCCCATGTCGATGCCCGCGGAGACGCCTGCCGCCGTAATGATCTTCCCGGTCTCGACGAAGCGGCCGGGGGTGTAGACGGCGCCGACCTTCTCCAAGTAGGGGCGCGACGCCCAGTATGTGGTGGCCGGGAGTCCGCGCAGCAGGCCCGCCGAGCCGAGGATGAGGGAGCCCGTGCAGACCGAGGTGGTCCACGTGGAGCGGCGGTGGATGCGGCGGATCCACCGGTGGGCGTCGGCGTCCTCCATCATCGCGATGACCCCGCGGTTGCCGCCGCCGGGCACCAGCAGCACATCGGCTCCGCCGACATCGCTCATGGCCCGCTCGGCCACCACCGCCAGTTCGCCGGTGTCGGTGCGGACCGGGCCCGCCTTGCGGGCGACCGTCGTCACGCGCACGCCCGGTACGCGGCACAGCACTTCGTACGGGCCGACGGCGTCCAGGGCGGTGAATCCGTCGTACAGGAGAACGGCGACGTCCAGCGCTTTCTCGTCGCCCTGGCCGGGTGCGTCGGATGCGTCGGGTACATCGAGCGCGTCGGGTACATCGCCACCCGCCGCACGCGCCGGGTGGTCCGACGCGGCGGCGAGGCCGACAGCGCCCAGCGTCCCGGCCACCGCGCCCCGCAGCAGCCGACGACGCCCCGCACCGCTCTTGAGTTCAGCTGCGCTCATTTCGTCTCTCAACTCTCCTCCTGGTCGCGCCTGTTGGCCGCCCCCTGCGGCACAACCCAGGAGTCGGTCGCGGCCGGGTCCGAGTTCCCGTAATGCGCGTCACACTTGACCTCAACCATGCTTCAGGAACGAGCCTGAACCCATGTACCGGACTTCAGGAGCAACAACCGAAGCGGCAGTCGACTGGCTGAACCAGCACGCTCACCCCATCAACACCTCTGATCCGCATACCGATGATCCGCATACCGAGTCGGATGATCTGCACCCCCTGTCCGACGCGGTGGCGGGCGCCGAGATCGTCGCGCTCGGCGTGGGGTCCCGCGCGACGCATGAACTGTCCGTGCTCCAGCACCGGATGCTGCGTCTCCTGGTCGAGGAGCAGGGGTTCCGTTCTCTCGTCCTCGAAGGGGACGATCCGGCGCGGCTCGGGCTCGACGCGTACGTCCTGACCGGGGCAGGCGATCCGGAAGCGATGCTCTCCGAAGCCCGTTCCTTCTGGCGCACCGGGGAGATCCTCGACGTACTGCGCTGGATGCGCGCCCACAACGAACGCAACCCGCGCGACCCCGTCCAACTGGCCGCGCTCCCCACGCAGTCGGCGCCGCCCGGTGTCGGCCTCGCGGAGATCGAGCGGGCCCTGGCCGACGACGCCATCCGGTGGCACGAGCGCACCCGGCAGAAGACCGTCTACTGGGGCGGCATCACCCACACGGCCGTCGGCGAGCCCCGCACGGTCTCGTCCCCCGCGCCCCAGACCCACCGCAACGCGGGCGGTCACCTGCGCGAGCACTTCGGCAACGGCTACGCGTCCATCGGCCTGACCTTCCACCACGGCACGGACTACCCGGTGCCGCCCGCGGAGTTCGCCGAGGCGGTGCTCGGCACGGTCGACCTGCCCGCGTACTTCCTCGACCTGCGCGCACAGCACCCCGCGCCCGTCGACGCCTATCTCGGCGCCCCCGCGAGGACCCGCGTCGTCGGTCCCTTCTACGACGCGCGCGAGGATGCCGCCCATCATCTGTCCGGCGGTTCCCTCGCGGAATGGTTCGACGCCGTGGCGCATGTCCGCGAGGTGACGCCGGCCAGGTTCTTGAAGGGTCCTAGGGGGCGGTGACGTGACGCCCCCGCAGCCTGCGCACTGCCTCGACTCCGGCGACGGCCGACAGCGCAAGGCCGAAGGCGAGCCCGATCCCCTTCACCGGCTCGTCGCTGAAGCTCGCCCCGCCGATGACCCCGATAGCCGTACTGCTGACCGCCCAGAGTCCCGCCCCCGCGGCGTCCAGGGCGGCGAAGCGGCGGAAGGGGAAGCCCATGCTGCCGGTGGACAGGCCTGCCGCCACGCGCCCGCCGGGCAGGAAGCGCGCCGCGACCACAAGGGCCGCGGCGTGCCGTTCGACCATTCCGCGCCCCCACGCGTAGCGGCGCCTGCCGCGCTCGCCCCGCATCAGGCGCGTCACCGCCCGTGGCCCGAGCCACCGCCCCACGCCGAAACTGAGACAGTCGCCGCTCAGCGCGCCCACCGCCGCGACGGCGGCGAGCAGGGCGAGGCGCGGCAGTTCCGGGCCGATGAGCACCGCCACCATCACGACGGTCGTCTCGCTCGGCATCAGGGGCACCAGTGCGTCAAGGCCGGCCACGAGGAAGACGATCAGCCAGAGCCAGGGCGAGTCGAACCCGGCCTGCAGCACGTCGGCGAGGCGGCCGAGCAGCTCAGACATGAGCGGGCATCTCATGGGCGGCGACGGCCGCTTGGGCCTGTGCGGCAAGCTCCCGCCGGTCGGAGCCGTGCAGCGGGGTGTGCGCGGTGACCCGCACGGTCAGTTCCCGGGCGCGGGCGACGCGGTGCAGCGAGGCCCCGAAGGTCTCGTCGCCCAGGAAGGCGGCCGTGGTGCTGCGGGTGCCGTGCTGGTAGTAGCGGATGGTCACAGGACGCACGGGCGCGCCCGCGTCGGCCGCCGCCTGGAAGGTGGCGCGGCGGAACCGGCCACCGGGGACGGAACACCAGGTCGTCGCCTGCGGGAAGACGATGACGGAGCGGCCCGAGCGCAGCGTCGACGCCAACTCTGATACGACGTAGGGAAGTTGGCGTAGACCGTCGCGGTCGATGAACTGGGAACCGGCTCTCCGGGCGAGCGTGCCGATGACCGGCCACTGGCCCACCTCCCGCTTGGCGAGGACCGTCACCGGCTCGACGGCGAGCAGGCTGACGACGTCGAGCCAGGAGATGTGGTTGGCGACGATCAGGGTGCCGGGACGGGTCGGGCGGGACCCGTTCACCGTCAGGCGTCGCGGCCCCTCCTCAAGGCGCACGCCAAGGGCGCCCAGGATCCCCCGGGCCCGCGCCTGCAGCGCGCGGGGCTCGGCGAGGCGGTCGCCCTGAGCCACGCCCAGGCCGATCTCGTACGCCAACATCGCGTACCGGCGGGCCAGTTCGGCCGACGGCACGCGTGGCGCCGAGCGTGTGACGCAGGCCGGGGTGCACAGCGCGGCCGTGGCTCCCCCGGGGCTCATTGCGTCTCCCCCAGGAAATAGCGGCGGTAGCGGTCGCCGAGCCGGTCCATGTCGAGGAGGACGAAGAAGTCGGCGACACCGAACTCGGGGTCGTGTGCGGGCGCCCCGCACATCCACGCGCCGAGGCGGAGGTAGCCCCTCAGCAGCGGCGGCAGGTCGGCGTAGGCGGGTCGTTCCACCGTGGGCACGGTGGGTGCCCAGGGGCGCAGGGGGTGTACGCGCAGGTCGGGCGGCGACGCGTGCTTGGACGTGCCGAGCAGCCAGGCGCTGGACGCCGCCTTGCCGCCGTCGGAGAGCGGCACCGAGGCGCAGCCCGCCAGATAGCGGTGGCCGGAGAGCAGGACGTAGCGGGCGAGCGCCGACCACATCAGGTTGATCACGGCACCGGAACGGTGGTCGGGGTGCACGCAGGAGCGGCCCGCCTCGATCGTGGAGGACCGCAGCCCCTCCAGTGCGCTCAAGTCGAACTCCGCGTCGGAGTAGGAGCGTTCGGCCCTTCCGGGCGGCAGCAGGCGGTAGGTGCCGACGACCTCGCCGGTGGCGGTGTCGGTGACGATCAGGTGGTCCGCCAGGTCGTCGTGGGCGTCCATGTCGTGGCCGGGCAGGGAGGTGTGGAGCGTGGCGCCCATCTCCTCGCCGAAGACGCGGAACCGCAGCCGCTGCGCGGCCCGTATCTGCTCCTCGGAGTCGGCGATGGAGGTGACGTACGAGCCGGGGGACGCGGAGGTGGAGGCGGCGGGGGTGGGGGCGATGGGGGTCCGGGCAGCTGATGTCGAGGGCATGACAGTTCCGGTCTCCGTTCGGGGAGGTGTGGTCGTGGCCGGAGGGCGGCTCAGGCGTCGCGGCGCCGGAGGATCGCCCTGGCCAGGGTCAGGGAGGCGGCCGTCCAGGCAGCGAGGAGCAGCAGCCCGGTGGCGGGACCGTAGAGATCCGCGTCGCCCGTGAGGAACTGCGTGCCCGCCGCCTGGGGCAGGAACTGCGCCAGGTTCGTGAGGAAGTCGAGGGGAATTGATTGGAGGATCGTCGGCACGATGAGCAGCAGCACGAACAGCACGGTGATGGTCCCGGCTGAACTGCGCACGATGGCCGCGAGGCCGATGGTCAGGACACTCATGAGCATCAGGTGAACGGCGACGGCAAACACCCGGCCCGCCACGTGTGCGAAGTCGTACGTCGACTCGTCCATGGCCGCCGCGCCCACCACCACACCGAGCACCGCGAGCACGATCCCCGCGCCCAATGCCACGACCCCGACGGTGAGGCTCTTGGCGATCAGCAGGCGTGCGCGGTCCGGCACGCACTGGAGGGTGTTGGTGATGCTTCCGGTGGCGTACTCACCGGTGACGCAGAGCATGGCGAGCCCCGCGACAATGAACTCGACGCCGTAGACGGTGGCGAGCGTCGCGGGATCGGCGGCCGAGGCCCCCGCGTCATGGGTGACCGCACCGACGCACGCGGCCGTCACTCCCATCACGGCAGCCGCCGTAAGGAGGAAGTACCAGGTCGAACGGAGCGAGAACAGCTTGGTCCACTCGGCGGCCACGGCCCCGCGAAGACCGCCCCCGGCCGTCCGCGACGGTGTACGACGCCGCTCGGAGATCTGGGTGCTCACAGCCGGACCTCCCCGAACTCGACGCTGCCTGCGGTCAGTTCCATGTATGCCTCTTCCAGTGACGCCTCGACGGCGCGCAGTTCATGCAGCCGTACGCGTCCTTCGTGGGCCAGATCGCCGACGCGCTCCGGCGTCAGGCCGGTCACCACCAGCTCGTGCGCCGACACCCGCCGGACGTCGTGCGCCTCCGGCGCGAGCCGTCCTGCCAGGGCGTGCAGGCCGTCCGCCTCGGGTCCCCGCACGCGGACCGCGTTGCGGGAGCTGCGCGCGAGGATGTCCCGCATCGGCGCGTCGGCGATGAGCCGCCCCTTGCCGATCACGATCAGCCGGTCGGCGGTGACCTCCATCTCGCTCATCAGATGGCTGGAGACGAACACCGTCCTGCCCTGCTCGGCGAGCGAGCGCAGGAAGCGGCGGATCCAGAGCACGCCGTCCGGGTCGAGCCCGTTGACCGGTTCGTCGAGCATCAGCACTTCCGGGTCGCCGAGCAGCGCCCCCGCGATGCCCAGGCGCTGCCCCATGCCCAGCGAGAAGGAGCCCGCCTGCTTGCCCGCCACGTCGCCGAGCCCCGTGGTGTCGAGCACCTCGTCGACACGGCGCGCGGGGATGCCGTGGCTGCGCGCCATGGCCAGGAGATGCTGGTACGCGCTGCGCCGGGGGTGCACGGCCTTGGCGTCCAGGAGCGCGCCGACCTCCCTCAGGGGATGCGCGTGGTCGGCGTACCGCTTGCCTTTGATGAGAGCGGTGCCCGATGTGGGGTGGTCGAGTCCCAGGATCATGCGCATCGTGGTGGACTTGCCCGCGCCGTTCGGCCCGAGGAATCCGGTGACCTTCCCCGGGGCCACTTCCAGGGACAGCGCGTCGACGGCGGTCTTCTCGCCGTATCTCTTGGTCAGGTTCCGCAGTGTGAGCATCGTTCCCCAAGCCCCTCTCGGTATCCGCGAAGTCCCTCTCGGTATCCGCGAAGTCCCTCTCGGTGTCCGCGCCTTCGGCGGCTGCGTCTTGGTGGCGCAGGCGGCGACGACAGGAACGCTATGAAGCGACGGAGCCCGGTACAGGGGACGTTGGTCAGCACCCGCCCTGCACTTTCGTAAGGTCCGCGGCGGCCGGGTAGCGTGCTCGCATGATCCGAGTGCTGCTTGCCGACGACGAGGCGATGATCCGGGCCGGGGTGCGGGCGATCCTCGGCACCGCCGATGGCATCGAGGTCGTCGCCGAGGCGGCCGACGGGCGCGAGGCGGTCGACCTCGTCCTCGGGCACCGGCCGGACGTCGCTCTCCTCGACATCCGGATGCCCCGGCTCGACGGCCTCCAGGCGGCGGCCGAACTGAGCCGGGTCGCGCCCGGCACGGCCGTGGCGATGCTCACCACGTTCTCCGAGGACGAGTACATCGCGAGCGCGCTCGGCTCGGGCGCGGCCGGTTTCCTCCTCAAGTCCGGCAATCCGCGCGAGCTGATCGCCGGGGTGCAGGCCGTCGCCGAGGGCGGCGCGTATCTCTCCCCCTCGATCGCGCGCCGGGTCATCTCCCACCTCGGCGCGGGGCGGCTCGGCAAGCAGGCCACCGCCCGCACCCGTATCGAAGAGCTGACGGCACGCGAGCGCGAGGTGCTCGCGCTGGTCGGCGCCGGTCTGTCGAACGCGGAGATCGCCCAGCGGCTGCACGTCGTCGAGGGCACGGTGAAGGCGTACGTCAGCCAGGTCCTCGCCCGTCTCGGCTTCAAGAACCGGGTGCAGGCCGCGATCCTCGCGTACGAGGCGGGACTCGTCGGCGAGGAGTGAGCGCTCACTCCTCCGGGGCGCCCCCTCTCCTTCGCGACTCCCCCTCCGCGACCTCTTACTTCGCGACCCCTTACTTTCGTCGGGGGCGCAGGCCGGGGTGATCGGCGATGCTTGGCCGATGCGCGGCACACACGGCTGGCTTCCCCGGCTCTTCGACATCGGGCTGTGGCTCGTGGTGTGCGCGCCGCCGGTCTCGGCCGCCATCGGTCTCGACGGACGTGACGCGGTCGTGGCGGCCGTGGGCGTTCCGCTGCTCGGGGGCGCCGTGGCGTTCAGCAGGCGGTGGCCGCTCGTGGCGCTCGCCGTGCCGGTCGCGCTGAGTCTGCTGACGGACGCGGAGATGCTGACGCCCGTGTACTGGGCGGCGCTCGCCCTCTTCGGATATCTCGCGGGCAGCCGCAGCGTCGCGGTGCGTCCCGCACTGTGGTTCTTCGGGGCGGCGGCCGCTGCCGGGCTCGTGCTGTGCGCGGTCGTGTCGAGCGATCTGTGGGGCTGGCCCTCGATGCTCCTGACGCTGCTGATCGGCGTGGTGCTGCCCTGGCTGCTCGGCCGCTACCGCCGCCAGTACGCCGACCTGATGGCCACCGGATGGCGGCTCGCCGAGCGCATGGAGCGCGAGCAGCAGGCCGTCGCCGACCGCACCCGCATCCGCGAACGGGCCAGGATCGCGGGCGACATGCACGATTCGCTCGGCCACGATCTGACGCTCATCGCGGTTCAGGCGGGCGCCCTGGAGGTCGATCCCACCCTCGACGCCCGCCAGCAGGCGGCCGTGGGCGAGCTCCGCGAGGCGGCGGGCGCGGCGACCGAACGGCTCCGCGAGATCATCGGCGTCCTGCGCGCCGACGAGGAAGCACCGCCGCGCGCGCCGTCGCAGGAGGGCGCGGACGCCCTGGTCGAGCGCGCGAGGGCCTCCGGGGTCGAGGTCACGCTTGAACGGTCGGGCCGCACGGAGACCCTGCCACCGATGGTCGCCCTCGCCGTCCACCGCGTACTCCAGGAGTCCCTGACGAACGCCGCCAAGCACGCCCCCGGCGCGGCGGTCCGGATCCGCCTCGCGCGAGAGGCCGACACGCTGCGCCTGACGGTGGTGAACGATCCGGCACCGGCGGGGCGTCTGCCCGGTGTCGCTTCGGGCGGCAGCGGCCTCATCGGGCTCGACGAACGGGTGCGCCTTGCGGGCGGCACGCTGCGCGCGGGCCCGATGGACGACGGCGGCTTCGCGGTGACCGCCGAGCTGCCCGCGGCGGGAGCGGCGCCACGCGCCGTCGACACACCACGGCCGACCGCCTCCGCCCGCGAACTGGAGCTGACCAGGCGGCAGATCAGACGGCGGCTTGCCCAGGCGGTCCTGGCCCCGCTCGCGGTCCTCGCCGGAATCCTGCTGCTCATGGTCCCCCTCAGCCTGATCAGCTCCGTCTTCTCGGTCCTTGACCGGGACGTGTACGACGGTCTGGCGGCCGGGGAGCCGCGCGACGAAGTGGAGTCCCGGCTGCCGAACTTCACCAGGGACGGCCCGCCGGACGGCGCGCCCGCGACACCGCGCGGCCAGGAATGCACGTACTACAGCACGCGCTTCATGTCGGCCGACGGCTACCGCCTCTGCTTCGCCGGTGGACGGCTCACGTCCAAGTCGGTCGTGGGCCACGACGAATGACGGGGCATCCTGTGTGACCGTACAGACTCAGGCAGGACCCACGCAGGCGCGGGCAGGCCCCGCGAACGAGAGGCAGTCATGGCGACGACGCACCACGAACCGGCAGGTCAGCTCCCCCTGGCGGGCATCACCGTCGTCAGTCTTGAGCAGGCCGTCGCCGCTCCCTTCGCCACCCGTCAGCTGGCCGACCTCGGTGCCCGCGTCATCAAGGTCGAGCGCCCCGGCGGCGGTGACTTCGCCCGCCGCTACGACACCACGGTGCACGGCCAGGCCAGCTACTTCGTCTGGCTCAACCGCTCCAAGGAGTCCCTCACCCTGGATCTCAAGTCCGACGAGGGCAGGGAGATCCTGCACGAACTCCTCGCGGGCGCCGATGTGTTCGTACAGAACCTGGCTCCCGGCGCCGCCGACCGCCTCGGCCTCGGCCCGGACGAACTCCGGGCCCGCTACCCCTCGTTGATCCCCTGCACTCTCACCGGGTACGGCATCAGCGGCTCCTGGGCGGACCGGAAGGCGTACGACCTCCTTGTGCAGTGCCAGACCGGGCTGCTCTCGCTGACCGGCACCCCCGACGAGGCGGTGCGGGCGGGCATCTCGGTCGCGGACATCGCGGGCGGGATGTACGCCTACACCGGCATCCTCACCGCACTCTTCACCCGGGCGACCACAGGGCGCGCACCGGCCGTCGACGTCTCCCTCTTCGACGCGCTCGCCGAGTGGATGAGCCAGCCCGCGTACTACACGCGCTACGGCGGCACGCAGCCGCCGCGCGTAGGCGCCCGGCACGCCACGGTCGCGCCCTACGGCCCGTTCACCGCGTCCGACGGCAAGGACGTCCTGCTGTCCGTACAGAACGAACGCGAGTGGGCCGCCCTGTGCGAGCAGGTCATCGGCAGGACCGAGCTGACCGACGATCCGCGGTTCGCCACCGGCTCCGACCGTGTCGCGCACCGCGACGAGCTCGACGCGATCATCTCCATGCGCTTCGCCGGTCTCGGCAGCGAAGAGGCGATGGAGCTGCTCGACCGCGCCAACATCGCCAACGCGGGCGTCAATTCGGTCGCCGAGTTCCTCGACCACCCCGCGCTCACCGAGCGCGAGCGCTGGCGGGAGGTCGCGATCCCGGGCAGCTCGTCCCCCGTGCAGGCGCTGCTGCCGCCCGCGAATCTGAGCGGCGTGGACCCGCGCATGGATCCCGTACCGGCCGCGGGCGAGCACACCGAGCGGATCCTCAAGGAGCTGGGGCGCGACCATGACGCCATCGCCCGGCTGCGCGAGGAAGGGGTTTGCGGGTGAGCGGGGCCTGAGCCCCGCCCGCGTCAGGCGACGCCGAGCCCTTCGAGCACCACGGCGTTCGGCAGCTCGGCGAACGCCTTGCCCGGCACGATGAGCTTGCCCCGGCGCCTTCCGCTGCCGATCAGGACGTACGGCAGGTCGACGACGGCGGCGTCCACGAGCAGCGGCCAGTCGGCGGGAAGGCCGATCGGGGTGATGCCGCCGTACTCCATGCCGGTTTCGCCGGTCGCCGTGTCCATCGGGGCGAACGAGGCCTTGCGGGCGCCGAGTTGGCGGCGCACGACGCCGTTCACGTCGACGCGGGTCGTGGAGAGGACCAGGCACGCGGCGAGCGAGGTCTCACCGCCGCGCTTGCCCGCGACGACGACGCAGTTCGCGGACTGCTCCAGGATGTCCTGACCGTAGTGCTCCACGAAGGTGGCGGTGTCGGCCCACTGCGGGTCGGTGTCGACGTGGAGCATCTGCTCGGCGGGGACGGTCCCGCTCCAGCCGCGCACGGCGTCGGCGACGGGCGCCACGAGGAGGTCGAGCGCCTCGGGCGCGGGACGGACGTCGTCGAAATCTCCCATGGGTGCACGCATGGCCGCACGCTAACAAACCCGGCGGGACTCAGTACGCCGGGACTCAGTACGAGGAGGCGTGCGCGGGCGGCACGGACACCGACATGGTCATCTCGACCGGCTCGGCACCTTTGTTGTGATAGCCGTGCGGAACGTTCGCCTCGAACGACGCGGCCGACCCGGCGGGCACGAGGTGCTCCACGCCGTCCACCAGGAGCGTCAGCTCGCCCGCCGAGACGTGCAGCAGCTCCATGGTCCCCGGCGGATGCGCGTCGGAGTCACTGCCCTCACCGGGCATCAGCTTCCACGCCCACAGCTCGAAGGGCCCGCGTGCCTCTGTCCCGACCAGCAGGGTCGTGCTGCTGCCCGCCTCCGTGGACCACATCCGCACCGCCTGCTCCGGCGGCACGAGACGGACGTGGGAGCCCTGTTCGTAGTCGAGGAGGGTGGTGATGCTGACGCCCAGGGCGTCGGCGAGCTTCACCGTGATGCCCACGCTGGGGTTGGTCCTGGCCTGCTCGATCTGGATGATCATGCCGCGGCTGACACCCGCGCGGGCCGCGAGCGCGTCGAGCGTGAAGCCCCGTTCCGAGCGCCAGCGCTTGAGGTTGCGCGCGAGCGACTGAGTGAGCTGGTCGAGGTCCGACACATTCCGTCCAATATTATGGATGACAGAGTTCACGATGCTGAACTACGGTGTGGTGCACCTAATGGTTCACCACACTGTACTGCGAGGATCCCCGATGACCGCACTGTTCGCCTTGGCCACCAGCCTGCTGTACGGCCTGGCCGACTTCGGCGGCGGGCTGCTGACCCGGCGGATCCCCGCGCTCACCGTGGTCGTCGCCTCCCAGACCATCGCCGTGATCGTCCTCGGCGTGATCGTGGTCGCCACGGGCGGCTGGACGGAGTGGGGCCCGCAGCTGTGGTTCGCGGTGGCCGCGGGGCTCCTCGGCCCGGTGGCGATGCTCGCCTTCTACAAGGCCCTGGCCATCGGCCCGATGAGCGTCGTCTCACCGCTCGCCTCCGTGGGCGTCGTCGTACCGGTGGCGGTGGGCCTCTTCCTGGGCGAGCGGCCCGGGGTCCCGCAGTTCGCCGGGCTCGCCGTCGCCATCGTGGGCATCGTGCTCGCGGGCGGCCCCGAGCTGCGCGGCGCCCCCGTGCAGCGGCAGGCCGTCCTGCTCACCCTGCTCGCCGCCTTCGGCTTCGGCGCGGTCCTCGCCCTCATCGCCGAGGCGTCGAGCACCCTCACCGGCCTGTTCCTCGCCCTGTTCGTACAGCGCGTGACGAACGTGGCCGCGGGCGGGACCGCACTGTTCGTCTCGGTGAGGCGCGGCGGAGTCGCACTCCCGGAAGGCACGGGCATGGGGCTGATCTGGGCGGCGCTCCCGGCGCTCGCCTTCGTCGGCCTCGCCGACGTCGCGGCCAACGGAACGTACTCACTGGCCGCCCAGAACGGCCCGGTCACCCTGGCCGCCGTACTCTCCTCGACCTACCCGGTGATCACAGCGCTGGCAGCACGGGCGGTACTGAAGGAACGGCTGCGGGGCGTACAGGCGGCGGGAGCGGGCCTGGCACTGGTGGGCACGGTACTGCTGGCCAGCTGAACAGCGACTACGCCTCCAGCTCCCCCAGGGCGAGCAACTGCTCCGGCGTAACTCCGTCAGGAATAGGAACCGGCGCAGGCGTCCGCAACGGCGGCTGCCACCCCGCATCCGCGTCCCACGTGCGCACGACACGGGCGGGCGCCCCGGCCACCACGGCATGGTCGGGCACGGAGCCCCGCACCACCGCCCCCGCGGCCACCACGACATTGCGCCCGATCCTCGCGCCGGGCAGGATCACGGCGTTCGTTCCGATCCAGCAGCCGGGGCCGATCTCGACGGGCTCCATACGCGGCCACTGCTTGCCGATCGGCACATGCGGATCGTCGTACGAGTGGTTCGTGGACGTCACATAGACGGTGGGCCCGAAGTAGCAGTCGTCGCCGATCGTCACCGTCGTGTCGGCGATGACATGGCTGCCGCGGCCGAGCACGACGCCGTTGCCGATGCGCAGGATCGGGTCGGGGCCGAGGTCCAGGTCGGGCATCATCCCGGCGGTGAGAGTGACCTGCTCGCCGATGATGCAGTGGTCGCCGATGCGGATCCACGGTTCACCGAAGACGGTCCCCTGCGGGAAGGCGAGCTTCGTGCCGTCGCCGAGCGCGCCGAACCGCAGCCGCCCGGGCCGCTGCGCGGTCACGGCCCCCGTCCGCCTCACCCACGCCCAGCCCGCATGGACGGCGCGCTGGGTCGCGCGGCGCCGCCAGTCGGCGACCGCGGATGAGAACGTGTTCCTGTTCTTCGGCACGCGCTCACGTTACTCAGCCGCACCCGCCCAGGTGAGCCCGGACCCCTGTGATCTTCACCCCACAGGGCGGCGGCCGGGCCCCCGTCCCGTACGGTTCCGCCAGGCGCCAGGCGCGAGACACGTACGAATGGAGAGTTCCGATGAGCCACGAGGCACTCATCACCGGGATCGGCGGCAAGAACCCGAAGATCGATCAGGACGCCTTCACCGCGCCCACCTCGGTCGTCATCGGCGAGGTGACGCTGCACGCCGGTGCGAGCGCCTGGTACGGGGCGGTGCTCCGCGCCGACGGCGGCCCGATCGTCGTCGGCGCCGACAGCAACATCCAGGACAACTGCAGTCTCCACGTCGACCTGGGCTTCCCGATGATGATCGGCGAGCGCGTCTCGGTCGGCCACAACGCCGTCCTGCACGGCTGCACCGTCGAGGACGACTGCCTGATCGGCATGGGCGCGACGGTGCTCAACGGCGCGGTGATCGGCGCCGGTTCGCTGGTCGCGGCGCAGGCGCTCGTGCCGCAGGGGATGGTCGTGCCGCCCGGCTCACTCGTCGCGGGCGTACCGGCCAAGGTGCGCAGGCCGCTCACCGACGAGGAGCGCGCGGGCATCACCCTCAACGGCACGATGTACGTCGAGCTGGCCAAGGCCCACCGGGACGCCCACGCCAAGTAAGACGAGCGAGGCGAGGCGAGTGAGACGAGTGAGACGAACGCGGTCAGTCGGCGGCCGGAACGGGGACCGAATCGGCCGCCGTCGTCGTCTCCCCGCCGCGCTCGGCCTCACGCGCCGCCGCTGACTTCTTGGCGCGGCGCTTGACGAGCAGCATCGAGCCGACGCCGATAAGGACGGCGATGGCCAGGCCGAAGTACGAGAACCGCTTGAGCCAGTCCTCGGCGACGACGCCGATGTAGTAGATGACGGCGGTGGTGCCGCCCGCCCAGATGATGCCGCCAAGCACGTTGGCGATGAGGAACTTCCAGTACGGCATGCGAAGGACGCCCGCGAGCGGTCCCGCGAAGATCCGCAGCAGGGCGACGAAGCGGCCGAAGAAGACCGCCCACATGCCCCACTTCTGGAACGACTGCTCGGCGCTGCCGACGTTCGCCGCGCTGAAGTGCTTGGGGAATTTCCGTTCCAGCCAGGCCAGGAGTGGCCGGCCGCCCTTGCGTCCGATCGCGTATCCGATGGAGTCACCGATGATCGCGCCCGCCGTGGCGCAGATCCCGAGGACGACGGGGTTGAGCTCGCCGTGCTGCGAGGAGAGCAGCGCCGCGGAGACGAGGACGATCTCACCGGGCAGCGGAATGCCCAGGCTCTCCAGACCGATGACCACGCCCACCAGCGCGTAGATACTGACGGCCGGTACGGTCTCCAGCCATTCCTGGACGTGCAACGCCGGTTCCTCCTGTGCTGGGGGGTTCTGTACCCGGCGTGCGCGTTCCCCCCTAGATCGCGCACGCCGGGCAGCCTACCCGCTCACCCGGCGTCGGCCGGGGCGGAGCCCTCTCGGTCCCAGAGGTCGCAGCGGTGCTCACGGGCCACGGCGGTGCTCAGCTCGTTCCCGCCCACGGACGCGGTGCGCAGCGAGAGCACCTGGCCGGGCCGGGCCCGCCAGTCGGGCACGGTGGGCTGGCCGTCGGCGCGCGGCGCACCGCCGTGGATGAAGGAACCCCAGTACTGGACCATCTGCCCCGCCAGGTCCCGCTGTTCCGCGTTGAGCGGCGTCGCGAGCCCGAAGTGCTTGAAGAGGTACTGCACTTCGTTGACGTGCGTCGCACCGAAGTCGAACGTCTTGCCCGCCTCGCGGATGGAGGCGAAGGGCGGGGATGTGCGGTCGGCGAACTCATAGGCGTAGACGGGGCCACGGCCCGCGAGTGTCTTGTCCATGCGCAGCGCCGAGCAGGCGAACATCTGGTCACCGAGGGTGGCCGCATACGCGTGCGTCGGCGAGGTGTGCTCGGACACCGGGTAGCGCTTGAGCACCTCGGCACCCAGCTCCGCGCCGTACGTCTGGGTGAGCGCGCCCGGGTACTGCTCCTCGGTGAGCGGCTTGCCCTGCCCGTCGAACTGTCCGTAGGCGAAGAGCCGCCCCTCATCGCTGTTCGCGCCGTTCAGGACAGGCACGCGTGAGGCGCTCCCGTTCTTGTACGCCTCCTCCGGCTGGACCGGCAGGAAAGCGCCGCCCGCCACCGGACCCCAGTCGAACCCGGCCTGCGCCGCGAGGATCTCCTCGGCGGGCTTCTTGCGCAGACAGGCGAGGGCGGTCGCCGGGTCGGCGCAGCCCGCCTTCTTCGCGAAGGCCGCGCCCTGCGTGACCGCGTCCTTGCGCTCGCGGGCCGCGCAGTCCCCGTAGGCGCCGCTCTCCACGATGGCCGCGCGGTAGAGGCCCTTGGCGGTGGGCGAGGCGAGCTGGGTGCAGACGGAACGGCCGCCCGCGGACTCGCCCGCGATGGTGACGCGCTGCCGGTCGCCGCCGAACGAGCCGATGTTGGCGCGCACCCAGCGCAGGGCGGCCTGCTGGTCCTGCATGCCGTAGTTGCCCGAGACGCGGTCGGACGCCTCACCGTCGAGGCTCTCCCCGGCGAGGAAACCCATGGCGCCCAGGCGGTAGTTGACGGTCACCACCACGGTGCCGGTGCGCCGGGCGAAGGTGTCCGGCACGACGTCCTCCCCCGCGCCCGCGGTCAGGCCGCCGCCGTGCAGCCAGACCAGGACAGGGCGCTGCTTGTACTGCCCCTTGGGCGCGTAGACGTTGAGGTCGAGGCAGTCCTCCGTGTGGCTGGGGTTCTCGTAGCCCGGGTCCCAACTGGCGCCCTGTACGCAGCGGTTGCCGAAAGAGTCCGCATTGCGCACGCCCTCCCAGGACTTGGCGGGCCGGGGCTCCTTCCAGCGGAGGTCGCCGACGGGCTGCCGTGCGTACGGGATGCCGAGGAACTGCCGCCCCTCGGCGGTGGATTGACCACGCAGCCAGCCCGCTTCCGTACGGACGAGCGTGCCGCCGCCCGCCCGGGAGGCGTCCTGCGGTGCGGCCTGTGCGACATGCGGTGCGATCAGGGCCGCGGCGGCGGCCATGACGACGAAGGCGGACGCGTTTCGTCCCGTTCTTCTCCTGCGGCTCATGCGGCGACTCCCCTGGCTGACGTCGACCCACTGGCGGCGGGAAAACTATGGCCGTCGTTGACTCGTGTCAATGAGTTGAACAGAAGACCGGGGAAACAGGGGAGAAGAAGTCACAAGGAAGTCAGGAGAAAACCGGAAGCAGTCAGAGAAAACGGCGCCTCGCCGGTCGGGACCCCCGTGGCCCGGCCGACGTGACGCCGCCGTGTTCAATGAACGTACGGAAGCGAATGCCCGTACGCGACTCAGTTATTGGGGCGCAGCGTCCAGACGACGGTCATCTCGCCGGTCACAGCGCCGTCCTCGCGCTGGATCGCGATCGACACCGGGAACTCGGGACGCTGCCCCGCGTCCAGCTCGGCGACGACATCGGCGGCCGGACGGCCGAGGGTCGCGGTGGCGGTCACCGGCCCCATGGCGAGCTTCTTGTACGCGATGTCGGCGCGGACGGCGAGGGGCACGGCCCGCGAGAGCTGGTCCCCGAACGCGGCGAGCACGATCGCCCCGCTGGCCGACTCCCCCAGCGTGAACATGGCTCCGGCGTGCGGCCCGCCGACGTGGTTGTGGAAGTCACCCTGATCGGGCAGGGCGACCACGGCCTTCTCCGGCGTGGTCTCGCGGAACTCGAGGTTCAGGGTCCGGGCCATCGGCACGGTGGCGGCGAGCATCTCGCCTATCGACATCTGGTCAGCGCTCATGGCGCGATGTTACCCACGGGTAGCGTTCTTTGGCCAGGAGCCTGCTCGACGTAGATCGCGGTCGCCTATGGTTGCTGCCCATGTGGCCAGGAGAGCAGCAGCCCGGGGGCGGGCAGAACCAGCAGCCGAATCCGTACCAGCAGCCGGGGTATCACCAACCGGCGGCATGGAACGCGCCCACCGTTCCCGGCGGCATGCCCCCGGCCCCGCAGGGCAACGGCGGGGGTAACGGCAACAAGACCAAGGTCATCGCCATCGTCGCCGCGGCCGCGGTCGTGGTGGCCGCGGGAGTCACCGGCTTCCTGGTCCTGGGCGGCGACAAGGACGACGACGCGAAGCCGGGCCCGACCCGGCCTTCCGCATCCACGTCCACGAAGTCTCCGAGCCCTTCCGGATCCGAGGGCGCCGGCGATCGAGGTGTCGGCGGCGGGCCGAAGCCGACGATCGCGGGCTGGAGCACGGTCGTGAACGTCGAGCGCGGAATCGCCTTCGACGCGCCCCCGGAGTGGCACCTCAAGTCGCGCGACTGGGTGGACGCCGTCGGGGAGGCCGACGACGAGGACAGCATCCTGATCGCGATGGTGGCGCCTGCCGCTCTCCAGGAGAAGTGGTGCGCGAGCGATCCCGACCGGGACGGCGTCAAGGACTACACGCCGCTCGCCGAGGCCGGCAGCAAGGGCAACCGCGGCGCGAAGAGCACCGAACAGATCGCCAAGAAAGACTCGGCGATGTGGGTGTACGGCCAGTACTCCCAGCCCGACCGGAAGAACATCAGGACCAGCGCGGTGAAGCCGTACACCACCAAGTCCGGCATCACGGGCAGCCTCGCCACATCCTCGGTCTCCGGCGTCGAGAAGGCGGACAAGTGCCGGACGGACGGCAAGGCGACCACCTTCGGATTCAAGGACTCCAAGGGGAAGTTGGTCTCGTGGTCGTTCTTCGGGGCCAAGGGTGTGAGCGATGAAGTTCCGGACGCGACGGTGAGGAAGATGCTCAGCACGGTGCGCGAATACGGCAACGGGTCCGCGTCCTGACCGACCGCATCGTCACCACCTCTGCCACCCGCACCCGCGGTTGGCGCACCGTCCCCGCCCCAAGCCCCCGTATCGTTTCCCGCCATGTGGCCAGGACAGCAGCCGCCCGGGGGCGAGCAGAACCCGCAGGACCAGAATCCCCATCCGTACCAGCAGCCGGGGTACCAGCAGCCGAACCCGTATCAGCAGCCGGGATACCAGCAGCCCAATCCCTATCAGCAGCAAGGGCCGGGGCAGCCGGGTCAGCCGCAGGGGCAGTGGAGCGCGCCGACCGCGCCGATGGGCGTGCCGCAGCAACCCGGCGGTAGCGGGGGCGGTGGCAACGGCAGCAGGACCAAGCTCGTCGCCGTCATCGCGGCGACGGCAGTCGTGGTCGCCGCCGGTGTCACCGGCTTTCTGGTGCTCGGCGGCGACAAGGACGACGAGGCGGATGCCAAGCCGTCCGAGTCCCCCGCCGAGCCCGCCTCCAAGAAGCCGGACCCGGCGACCGGTGGCGGCGAGGACGCGCGCGGCACGAACAAGGGCCCGAAGCCGGTGGTCAAGGGCTGGCAGGTCGTCGTGAACCCCAAGTGGGGCACCGCCTTCGACGTCCCCGCCGACTGGGAGGTGCAGACCGACGACACCCTCATCGGCTTCGAGGACGCGAGCAAGGGTGCCGAGGCGAAGCCGCTCATCACCATGTCCGCTCCCGCGTACTACAAGTCGAAGTGGTGCTCGTCCGACGACGACAAGGACGGCACGCAGGACGACACCGCCCTCGGCGCCGTCGGCACCAAGGGTGCGAACGGCGCGAAGAGCACCGACGAGGTCGCGGTCAACCAGGTGCCGTGGTGGGTCTTCGGCGGGTACACGCAGCCGGACAAGAAGAGCCTCACCGTCACCAAGAAGGCGGAGTCGTTCACCACGAAGACCGGCGTCAAGGGCAGCATCGCGCGTGCCCATTCGACGAACACGCCGCAGAACGGCAAGTGCGCCTCGGACGGCAAGGCGATCACCTTCGGCTTCAAGAACTCCGAGGGTGAGTACGTCGCGTGGTCGATGTACGGCGCCAAGGGCGTCAAGGACGAGATCCCGGACGCGACGGTCATGAAGATCCTCAATACGGTGCGTCTGCACGGGGATCCGACGGAGTCCTGAATCGTTTCGTGCGCCGGTGGGGCTTGTGACCCGATGTGCCGACGCCCCGGTGGGGGCAGCGATGACATCAGGCCACAAGCCCCTCTATGGTTACTGCCCATGTGGCCAGGACAGCAGCCGCCCGGGGGCGAGCAGAACCCGCAGGACCAGAATCCCAATCCGTATCAGCAGCCGGGGTACCAGCAGCCGAACCCGTATCAGCAGCCGGGATACCAGCAGCAGCCTCACTCGGGCTCCTTCTCGCAGCCCGAGCAGCCGCAGTGGGCGGCGCCCACGCCACCGCCCATGCCGCCCCAGCCGGGCGGCGGCGGTCAGGGCGGTGGCGGAAACAAGACGAAGGTCACCGCGATCGTCGCGGCGGTCGCCGTCCTGGTGGCCGCGGGTGTCACCGGCTTCCTCGTCCTCGGTGGTGACAAGGACGACGAGGCGAACGGGGATCCTTCGAACTCTCCCGCCAAGTCCGCATCGCCGAAGCCGAAGCCGAGCCCCACCGACGACGACGGCGGCGGCACCGAGCGCGGTACGGGGGGCGGCCCGAAGCCGACGATCAAGGGCTGGCAGGTCGTCGTGAACCCCAAGTGGGGCACCGCCTTCGACGTCCCCGCCGACTGGGAGGTGCAGACCGGCGACACCTTCATCGGCTTCGAGGACAACGAGAAGGGTGACGGCAGCGTGCTCATCGGCATGTCCGCACCCGCGTACTACAAGTCGAAGTGGTGCTCGTCCGACGACGACAAGGACGGCACGACCAGCGACGCCGCCCTCGGCGCCGTCGGCACCAAGGGTCAGAACGGCGCCAAGAACACCAAGGACGTCGCGCGCAACGACTCCGCGTGGTGGGTCTTCGCCGGTTACACGGGCCAGAAGAAGGCCGACAAGAAGAAGATCAAGATCGGCAAGGCGGAGTCGTTCACCACCGCGTCGGGCATCAAGGGCAGCGTCGTGACCTCCACCACGTCCGGCATCGTCAAGGAAGACAAGTGCGACTCGAACGGCAAGGCCACGACGTTCGCCTTCAAGAACTCCGAGGGTGAGTACGTCGCGTGGTCGATGTACGGCGCCAAGGGCGTCAAGGACGAGATCCCGGACGCGACGGTGCAGAAGATCCTCAAGACGGTACGGCTGAACGGCGACGCCGACGAGTCCTGAGGCCTCTGACGGGGCCCGCCCCGTAGGCCTCTAGGCCCGTAGAGAAACGGTTTGGCAAGTCGGTGTTCCGGCGGCGATAGTCCCCTGGTGACCACTCCCGCCGCCGTGCGCCGCCCCTCCTGGGCCGGGCGCAACTACAGCCTGCTGACCGCCGCCGCGATCGTGACCAACCTGGGCAGCCACGGCGCCCTGATCGCGGCGGCGTTCGCTGTGCTCGACTCCGGCGGTGACGGCGGGGACGTGGGGCTGGTGGCGGCGGCGCGCACGCTGCCGCTCGTGCTGTTCCTGCTCATCGGCGGCGCCGTCGCGGACCGGCTGCCGCGCCACCACGTGATGGTCGCGGCCAACGCGCTCAACTGCCTCTCGCAGGCGGTCTTCGCGGCGCTCGTCATCTCCGGCACGCCTCCGCTGTGGTCGATGATGCTGCTCACCGCACTTGGCGGCACCGGCCAGGCGT
This sequence comes from Streptomyces sp. NPDC056486, assembly GCF_042795295.1. Lineage (NCBI taxonomy): Bacteria > Bacillati > Actinomycetota > Actinomycetes > Kitasatosporales > Streptomycetaceae > Streptomyces > Streptomyces sp. NPDC056486. Next base: position 39,405 of record NZ_JBHTSF010000006.1, on the reverse strand, counting down.
TCTTCGGCCCGGCCGCCGAAGGCATGCTGATGTCGACCGTCAGCGGTGAGCAGGCGAGCCGCGCCTTCGCGCTGTACCGCATGGCGATGCAGGGCGCCGGGCTCGGCGGCGCGGCGCTCGGCGGTCTGATGGTCGCCGCGATCGGTCCCGGCTGGGTGCTCGCCGTGGACGCGGCAGCGTTCGCGGTGGCCGCGGCCCTGCGCTCGTTTCTGGACGTGAGTCACATACCGGCGCGCAAGCCCGGCGGCGGGCTGCTCTCCGATCTGCGGGAGGGCTGGCAGGAATTCGTCGGACGCCCGTGGCTGTGGGCGATCGTCGCGCAGTTCTCCGTGGTGGTGGCGGTGGTCGGCGCGGCCGAAGCCGTGTTCGGGCCGCTGGTCGCCCGGGACGAGCTCGGCGGCGCCGGGCCCTGGGGCCTGGCACTCGGCGCGTTCGGCGCGGGCACGGTCGGCGGCGCGTTCCTGATGATGCGGTGGAAGCCGCGGCGCCTGCTGCTCGCGGGCACCCTCTGCGTCTTCCCCCTGGCCATGCCGTCGGCGGCGCTCGCGGTGCCCTTGCCGGTGTGGGGTCTGGCGGCGGTGATGTTCGTCAGCGGCGTCGCGATCGAGGTGTTCGGCGTCTCCTGGATGACGGCGATGCATCAGGAGATCCCGGAGGAGAAGCTGTCGCGGGTCGCCGCGTACGACTGGTTCGGCTCGGTAGCGATGGTCCCGCTCGCCACGGCGCTCGCGGGCCCGGCGGAACTCGCTTTCGGGCGTTCGGCCTCGCTGTGGGGCTGTGCGGTGCTCGTGGTCGTGGTGACGGCGCTCGTGCTGTTCGTCCCTGACGTGCGCAATCTGACGCGTCGCACGGCGTCGACGGAGGTCGCCAAGGCGACCTCTTCTCCCACCACTCCCCCGGTCGAGCCGGTCAAGCCGTCAGCCGATGCTGAAGGCCCCGTCGGGCGGCTCGGGTGACGCGACCGCGTCCTCGTCCCGCACCGGCTTCGCGTCACCTATGAACAGGCGCAGCGCCGCCCCGTACTCGACACGCGCCGGAAAGACGTCGGCTGCCGCCCGCCGGGCCAGCGCCTCGACCTCGATCTCTTCGCGCGAGGCGACGAGTACCGCGTTGCCGAAGCGGCGCCCGCGCAGCACGGTCGGTTCGGCGATCAGCGCGACCTGCCCGAACACCTCGGCGAAGGTGGCCAGCTGGGAGCGGAGAAACCCGAACGGCGCCCCGTCGGCGAGGTTCGCCGCGTAGATGCCGCCCGCGCGCAGGACCCGGTCAGCGGCGTGCGCGTAGGCAAGGGACGTCAGATGTGCGGGCACCCGTGAGCCGCCGAACACGTCGGCCACGAGCACGTCGGTGCTTTCGGGCGCCGCGGCTTCCAGCCACTGCCGGGCGTCCGCGCCGTGCACGGTGATCCCGGAGCCCGTCGGCAACGGCAGGCGCTCGGCGACCAGTTCGAGCAGCCCCCGGTCCGCCTCCACCACGTCCTGACGCGAACCCGGCCGGGTCGCGGCGACATAGCGGGGCAGGGTGAGCGCGCCGCCACCGAGGTGGGTCACGTCCAGTGGACGGTCGCCGCCGTCGACGGTGTCCAGGACGTGGGCGAGCCGCTGCGCGTACTCGAACTCCAGATGCGTGGGCGCGTCCAGATCGACGTACGACTGGGGTGCCCCGTCGACCGTGAGCAGCCAGGCGCGAGGCCGGTCCACGTCCGGCATCAGCTTGGCGGTGCCATGGTCCACGTCCTTGATGACGGCCATGGTCTCGTCCGCGCGTTCGTCGTCGGTCACCGCTCCATTGTGCCCGCCTCCCGCGGGGGTGGATCCCCCGAGGGAGGCGGGCATCGGGCGTCAGCCGACCTCGGTCACCGTGCCCGCGCCGACGGTGCGGCCGCCCTCGCGGATCGCGAAGCCGAGGCCCGTCTCCAACGGCATGTCACGGCCGAGCTCGACCGTCATGGTGACGGTGTCGCCCGGCCGGGCCACCGCGGCGTCGCCGAGGTCGACGTCGCCGACCACGTCCGCGGTGCGGAGGTAGAACTGCGGCCGGTAGCCGGTCGCGATCGGCGTCGACCGTCCGCCCTCCTTGGTCGAGAGGACGTACACCTGGGCGGTGAAGCGGCGACTCGGCCTTACGCTCCCCGGCTCCGCGACGACATGCCCGCGGCGCACGGCGTCGCGTGGCACTCCGCGCAGGAGCAGCGCCACGTTGTCGCCGGCCTGCGCGGACTCCATGGGCTTGCCGAAGGTCTCCAGGCCGGTGACGACGGTCTCCGTGTCCGCGCCGAGCACCTCCACCCGGTCGCCGATCCGTACCGTGCCGCGCTCGACGGCTCCGGTGACGACGGTCCCGCGCCCGGTGATGGTGAGCACGTTCTCCACCGACAGGAGAAAGGGCGCGTCGACGTACCGCTCGGGCATGGGCACATAGGTGTCCACCGCGTCGAGCAGCGCCTCGATGGCGGCGGCCCAGCGCGGGTCGCCCTCCAGCGCCTTGAGACCCGAGACCCGTACGACCGGGACAGAGTCGCCCCCGTACCCGTGCGCGGAGAGCAGCTCACGGACCTCCAGCTCGACGAGGTCGGTGAGCTCCTCGTCACCCGCGTCGGCCTTGTTCAGCGCCACCACGATGTGGTCGACCCCGACCTGGCGGGCGAGCAGGACGTGCTCGGCGGTCTGCGGCATGATCCCGTCGAGCGCGGAGACGACGAGGATCGCCCCGTCCAGCTGCGCGGCGCCGGTGACCATGTTCTTGATGTAGTCGGCGTGGCCCGGCATGTCCACGTGCGCGTAGTGCCGGGTGTCCGTCTCGTACTCGACGTGCGAGATGTTGATGGTGATGCCGCGCTGCGCCTCCTCGGGGGCGCGGTCGATACGGTCGAAGGAAACGTACTGGGTACTGCCGCCGGTGCCGCGCTCGCTGAGGACCTTGGTGATGGCGGCGGTCAGGGTGGTCTTGCCGTGGTCGACATGGCCCATCGTGCCGATGTTGAGGTGCGGCTTCGTACGAATGTATGCCGTCTTGGACATGGCGGTTCCTTCTCCGGAACTCGAAGCTGAAGTCCTGGGCGCACGTCATCGCGTGCGCGCTCTGGACGGGGACCCCGGGGCCGAACCGACCCTCCCCCTATGGGGTCCGCCGGAGTGTCCGGGGAGGGTCAGCGTCGGGCGCCGTCGACGGGAAGTGCGGCGCAGAGGAAGAAGGCAGCCTTCGCAGCGCCCGCGACTGCGGGCGGAGCTGCGTGAAAGGCGTACCGGAACATGTGGCAGATCATCGCCGACGGGCGGGGGTACGTCGAATGGTTTTTGCCGAGTGGTCCGTGAAGTCCGGTTCGATGTGAAGTCCGGTTCGGTGTGAAGTCCGCTGCTCTCAGAGGTTCTTCAGGGCCTCGCGCACCGAGAGCGGCGCGAGCCGCCCGCGCTCCCGCTCGACGAAGTCGCGTACCGCGTCCGGATCGGTCTTGGCGTACTCCCGCAGACACCAGCCGATGGCCTTGCGGATGAAGAAGTCGGGGTGTCCCGACTGGCGCAGGCAGTAGGCGAAGAGGCGTTCGGTGTCGGTGGCGTCCTTGTACCGGAGCTGGTGGAGGAGGGCGGTGCGGGCCACCCAGAGGTCCTCGTCCTCGATCCAGGCGTCCATCTCGGTCTTGAGCTTCGGGTCGGCGGCGACCAGGCCGCCGGCGACGTGCGCCGCGATCGCGTCGACCGTGTCCCACCAGGACACCGTCGTCACGAGGTGGCGGACGACCGGCAGGAAGCCGGACGAGCAGCGCTTCACGTGACGGCGCAGATAGTCGACGGCGAAGTACGCGTACTCACGCTCCGGGAGCTCCCAGCAGCGCAGCGCGATCGCCGTGCAGTCCGTCTCGTCGGGGCGCGGGAGCCCGGCAAGAACCGTGCGGGACAGTTCGCGGCGTTGCGGTGTAGGCACGCCGAGGAAGGGAGCGACGTTCTTCATGTATGCCCGCGCCCCCGCGGCCCGCGCCGGATCGGCCGCCGTCGGGTACGTCGTGGTGAGCCGTTCCATGACGATGTCCGCCAAGTCGCTGCGCGGGACTGTGACGTTCATGAGACGCACCATACGGCGATCACACACATGTGTCGGTTAGTCTCCCCGGATGCTCGACACCGCCGCCGCCCGCCCGCAGGGCATCGCCGCGCGCTGCTCCAGGGCCCTGTTGTCGCCCTGGTCGCGGCTGTCTCTGCTGGTCATGCTGCTCGCGGCCGCCGGAACGTGCGTGCTGCTCTTCGAACCGCAGCGGCTGCTCTCCGACGGGGGACTTCGCCAGCTCGGCGGCGCCGCGGCCGTGATGGTGTTCGCCGCCGCGTACGGCCTGTGCACCGCGGCGTTCGTACCGCGTCCGCTGCTCAATCTGGCGGCGGGCGCCCTGTTCGGATCGCAGGCGGGGATCGTCGCGGCGCTCGCGGGCACGGTACTCGGCGCCGGGATCGCCTTCGGGCTCGGCCGGATGCTGGGGCAGGACGCGCTGCGCCCGCTGCTCCGTGGGCGCTGGCTGAAGGCGGCCGACGGGCAGCTGAGCAGGCACGGCTTCCGGTCGATGCTGGCGGCGCGGCTGTTTCCCGGGGTGCCGTTCGCGGCCGCCAACTACTGCGCGGCGGTCTCCCGCATGGGATGGCTGCCGTTCCTGCTCGCCACCGGCCTGGGATCGATCCCGAACACCGCCGCGTACGTCATCGCGGGCGCACGCGCGTCGACGCCGACGTCCCCCGCTTTCCTCGTCGCGATGGGCTTCATCGCGGTGACGGGTCTGGCAGGGGCGGTGGTGGCGTGGTGCAAGCGCCACCATCTGCGTGACCGCTGAGCGCTCCCGGCTTCTGCTTCTCCTGAGAAAGATCGGCTTCTCCTGAAAGAGACCGGCACAGAGACCGGCACAAGGAGGGCCGCCGCTCGCGGACAGCAGCCCTGCGACGGTCTCGTAACCAAGTGACGCTACGCTGCCCCACGGCAGGGGAGTGATCACCCCTCGCGCTCACTTTCCGCATCCCCATCACATGACCGCACCCGCAGCCCATGATCCGTACTTGGACGGCGCAGTTTCCATGTCTTGGCTTGAATCCTTCATTCTCGGGCTCGTCCAGGGACTGACCGAGTTCCTCCCGATCTCCTCCAGCGCGCATCTGCGCCTGACCGCGGCGTTCGCGGGCTGGCACGATCCAGGGGCCGCGTTCACCGCGATCACCCAGATCGGCACCGAGGCCGCCGTGCTGATCTACTTCCGCAAGGACATCGCGAGGATCATCTCCGCGTGGTTCGGCTCGCTCTTCGGCAAGGTCCCGCGCTCGGACCACGACGCGCAGATGGGCTGGCTCGTCATCGTCGGGTCGATCCCGATCGGCGTGCTCGGCGTCACGTTCAAGGACCAGATCGAGGGCCCGTTCCGCGATCTGCGGCTCATCGCCACGACGCTGATCGTCATGGGCATCGTCCTCGGCATCGCCGACCGCCTCGCGGCCCGCGACGAGACGGGCGGCAAGCACCGCGCCATCAAGGAGCGCAAGAGCCTGAAGGAACTGGGCGTCCGCGACGGCCTGATCTTCGGCATCTGCCAGGCGATGGCCCTGATCCCCGGCGTCTCCCGCTCCGGCGCCACCATCAGCGGTGGCCTGCTCATGGGCTACACCCGCGAGGCAGCGGCCCGCTACTCGTTCCTGCTCGCCATCCCGGCCGTCCTCGCCTCCGGCGCCTTCGAACTCAAGGACGCGGGCGAGGGCGGGCATGTGTCCTGGGGCCCGACGATCTTCGCGACGATCATCGCCTTCATCGTCGGATACGCGGTCATCGCGTGGTTCATGAAGTTCATCACGACCAAGAGCTTCATGCCGTTCGTGTACTACCGGATCCTGCTCGGCATCGTTCTGTTCATCCTGGTCGGCGCGGGCGCGCTCAGCCCGCACGCCGGAGAGTCGGCGGGCTGAGGCCCTGCCACCGCCGGGTCCGCTGTGACCAAAGGCATGCCAAAAGGCCCTGTTCAGTGGGTTTTACGCGCCTAGGGTGAAGGGATGTCGCCCCTCGCCCGCATCAGCGCCTCGTACGCGCCTCGCTTCGCCGAGTTCGCCTTCGAGCCCGGTTTCACGGCTGCCGTGGACCAGCATGTCGCCGAAGTGCGGGAGCGTCTTGAGATGTGCGGGGCCGGGCTCGTGCCTCCGGCGCCGGACCCGGAGCTCCTCTCCGACTACGCCCTGGGGTTCCTCGACGGTCTTTCCGAGAACGGGTGGCGCGAGCCGGTGGGCCATGACTACGCGGTGTGCCGCCTCACCGCCATCTCCTGGCTTGTGAGGCGGCACGACCTGGTGCCGGAGTCCGCCGGGTCCTGAGACCCGGACCGGTCACATGCCGTCGCGCATGTCGTTGCCCGTGTCGTCGTCGCGCATGTGGCTGCCCGAGCGACCCATCCCGCCGCGCGTGCGCTCCTGCACGGGCTGGTTGGACATCGCGTCCTCACGGCCCGCCTGGTAGGCGCCGACACTGCCACGGGCCTTGGCCGTCTCCTGCTCCGCCGTGTTCAGCCAGCGCTCCCAGCGCTCCCGCATCGGGCCGATGAGGCCACCGCCCACACCGACGATCAGGATGCCCGCACCGGCCGCGAGGGCCGCGTACAGGACGGGCTGGGTGACCGTCGTGGCGATGCCCGCCTGACCGAGGGCCGCGATCACACCGAGCGCGACGATGCAGGCCCAGACGATCGTGCCGATGGTCTTCCCGTACGACATCGAGGACAGCGCGCTGGTGACGATGTCGCGCACGATGTTGGCCACCGCCATGGCGACGACCATCAGGATGATGGCGACGACACCGCGCGGGATCCAGGACACGATCCCGTTGAGCATGTCGGAGACCGGGTTGCTGCCGAAGACACCGAAGCCGATCTGCAGGGTGATCAGGAGCAGGGCGAAGTACACGACCTTGCAGACGATCCCCGTCGTGTCGTACTTGGAGTTCGCCAGCATTCGGTCCGCGCCCGCCCGCTCGGCGAGTTTCTCGGAGCCGACCTTGCGCAGGACCCGGTCGAGGACCTTGGCGATCATCTTCGACACGAACCAGCCGATGGCCAGGACGACCAGGAAGCCGATGAGTTTCGGCACGAACGTCGCGATCTTCGACCAGGCGTCGTTCAGGCCCTGGGTGAAGTCCACGGAGAGACTTATGTACTGGGACATGAGTGGTCCTCCACTCGATGGGCCCCGGGCGCCACTACAGCGTCAGGGCGATGAATCCCCCACGACGCACGGCTTCCGGCGCGTCCCTTCTCCCTGGATACCAGGAGTCACGACCGGGGACTCCGCGGTGATGCGCCGTACGGGTGACGGGCGCGGGAGGCAGCCGGCTGCTGTGCGACTGCTCACTTGGGGGATCTGCCCAGTAGCGGACAGTTCCGATTGTCGTAGCCATCCCCTAGGCTTGACCACATGCCCTTAAGCCCTCAGCCCCGTGGTTCCGCACGGTCTGCCGCGGAATTGAACGAGCGGATCCGCGGCTTGTGGATGCGCACCGGCGGCCGTCTCTCAGCCGAACAGCGCAGTGAATACGAACGGTTGGTGACGGAGTGGGCCGCCGCCGTACGCGAAGAGGTCGTGAAGGCGGCCTAGTTGGCGGTCCGGCGTTCTGTGCGCCGGGCCGCCCACCAGGCCGTCGACGACTACCGCGTCAGCCCTTGCCCTGACGCTCCTTCTTCGCGATGCGGCGCTTCTGGCGCCCCGTCAGTTCCTGGCGATTGCCCTGCCGTTTGTACGCCTCGATGCGCTGCTCGTTCTTCACCGGGCCTCCCGTCTCGGGGTCTCTGCCCCTGCGGACCATCAACTGGACGGCATCGTAGGGCAGTTCACTCGTACGTGGCCCGGGAGCGAACCGGGTACGACCGGGTTGCGACCCGAACCGAGCGCTACATACGCGCCGCTCCCCCACACTCGTTCCCCCGCACTCGTTCCCGCACGTTCCTGCACGCCTCTTGGCTCGGTACCCCGCGTGCCCAACACTGACCCGATGACGCAGCGCGTGGAACTCGCCGCCGTGATGGACCGGTTGGCCATCGACTCCCTCATCACCGAGTACGCAGTGACCGTCGACGACGGCGACTGGGACGCCTACCAGCACCTCTTCACCCCGGACGGACGCGCCGACTACAGCTCGGCGGGCGGCATCGACGCGAGCGCCGCCGAGGTGGCCGGATGGCTGGCCGGGACCATGGAACTCTTCCCGATGCGCCAGCATCTGATCGTCAACAGGAGGCTGCGATTCGGGACGCTCGACCAGGACATCGGCGACATCGCGCAGGTACAGGCCGACTACGTGAACCCGATGCGCTTCACGTCACGCGGGGGCGAAGGCGAGGAGAAAAGGGGGGACGGCGAAGGCGGCACGGAACCCGCGGCCCCGGACTTCATATGCGGCGGCCGCTACGCCTTCACGGCGCTGCGCACCCACCAGGGCTGGCGGCTGCGCCAGGTGACCGTGCAGGAGAAGTGGCGCCAACTCCAGCAGCGCTCCCCCCACCACACGCCCGGCTGAGAGCCGCCTGAGGGCCGGCTGGGAATCAGCACGGCAGGGGCACTGTCCTAGATCGTCCGGGGCGCGCACACTGGACGAACGACCGGGCGTCGGGGCCGAGGGAGGCGCTGCATGGATCAACTCAGCGACGACCGGGACCGGCGGCGCCCACGCCTTTCGGCCGCCTCGCCGACGGGACTGCTCGCTTCGGCCCGATGGCGCGGCGCCCTGGCCGTCCTCGTCGGCGCCCTGCCCGCCCTCGCCTTCCCCGCCCCGTCGCTGTGGTGGTTCGCCTATGTGGCGCTCGTGCCCTGGATGCTGCTCGCACGCTCGGCGGGGACCGGACGCAGGGCGGCGCTCGACGGCTGGCTCGGTGGCCTCGGGTTCATGGTGGCGGTGCATCACTGGCTGCTGCCGAGCCTGCATGTGTTCACCGTCCTGATCGCCGCGCTGCTCGGACTGCTGTGGGCGCCGTGGGGCTGGCTGGTGCGGCGACTCCTGGGCGGGGTGGCATCGCCGGGGCGGACCGCGGCGGCCCTTGTCGTGCTGCCGTCCGGCTGGCTGATGGTCGAACTGGTCAGATCCTGGGAGGGTCTTGGCGGGCCCTGGGGGCTGCTCGGCTCCAGTCAGTGGCAGGTCGGGCCCGCCCTGCGCCTCGCGTCGGTCGGCGGAGTGTGGCTGGTCAGCGCCCTCATCGTCATCCTGAACACGGGCATCACGGTGCTCGTGGTCGCCGTTGCCGCACGTCGGCCCTGGACGTCAGGAACGGCCAGGACACCAGGGACGTCCCGTACGGCCGTCGCCCTGACCATCCCCGCCACCGCCGGACTCGTGGCCGTGGCCGCCGTGACCACCTCCGCCTGGGCCTGGGCGCCGCGCCCCGAGCCCGCGGGCCGGATGCGCGTGGCCGTCGTCCAGCCAGGTGTCATCGACGGGGTGGGCGGCGCCGACAAGCGGTTCGCGCGTGAGGAGGCGCTGACCCGCGGCCTGGCCGGGCGGGACCTGGACCTCGTCGTCTGGGGCGAGAGCAGCGTCGGGTACGACCTCGCGGAGCGCCCCGACGTCGCACGCCGAATAGCCGCGCTGTCCAGGGAGGTCGGCGCCGACATCCTGGTGAACGTGGACGCGCGCCGCTCCGACGAGTCGGGGATATTCAAGAGTTCCGTCCTCGTGGGTCCCCAGGGCCCGACGGGCGATCGTTACGACAAGATGCGGCTCGTCCCCTTCGGCGAGTACGTCCCCGCCCGCTCGCTCCTGGGCTGGGCGACGTCCGTGGGCAAGGCGGCGGGCGAGGACCGCAGGCGCGGCGAGCGTCCGGTGTTGATGGACGTCGGGGACGGCCTGAAGGTCGGTCCGCTGGTGTGCTTCGAATCGGCGTTCCCCGACATGAGCCGTCATCTGACGCGCGAGGGCGCCCAGTTGCTGCTCGCGCAGTCGTCCACCTCGACGTTCCAGTCCAGTTGGGCGCCCGAGCAGCACGCCTCGCTCGCGGCACTGCGGGCCGCCGAGACGGGCCGCCCCATGGTGCACGCCACGCTCACCGGCGTCTCGGCGGTGTACGGCGCGGACGGCGAGCGGGTCGGAGCGCCGCTCGGCACATCGGCGAGCTCGACGTCGACGTACGACATTCCGCTGGCCAAGGGCGTCACGCCCTACGTCAGGCTCGGCGACTGGCCCGTGCACGCGGCTCTCGCCGTGCTCGCGGTGCTGTGCGCGACGCTGGGCGTGCGTTCCCTGCGAGGACCTGCGAAGGGTCGGTTCAGGCGGCCTGCTCCTGAGCCGCACGGACCACGCGCTCGCACAGCTCATGGGTCGCGAGCGCATCCCGGGCACTGAGCACCTTGCCCGCGCGCACGGCGTCGAGGAAGGCGAGCACCACCTGCTCGATGCCGCGCTGCCGGGCCACCGGCACCCAGTCGCCGCGCCGCCGCACGCTGGGCTGGCCCTTGTGGTCGACGACCTCGGCGAGGTTGAGCACCTGCCGCTTGGTGTCCTGACCCGAGACCTCGAGGATCTCCTCGGTGGAGCCGCTCATCCGGTTCATCATGCCGATCGCGGTGAACCCGTCCCCGGCGAGCTGCAGCACGATGTGCTCCACAAGGCCGTCCTGGATGCGGGCGCGCACGCCGACGTGGTCGATCGGTCCCGGCGCCAGGAAGCGCAGCGTGTCCACGACGTGGATGAAGTCGTCGAGGACGAGCGTGCGCACGTCCTCCGGCAGGCCGACGCGGTTCTTCTGCAGCAGGATCAGTTCGCGCGGGTGCTCGGCGCACTGCGCGTAGCCGGGTGCGAAGCGGCGGTTGAAGCCGACGGCGAGGCTCGTCGCGCGCTCATCGGCGAGGCGCACGAGCCGCTCCGAGTCGCCGAGTTCGTACGCGAGGGGCTTGTCGACGTAGGTGGCCACGCCCGCTTCGAGCAGCCGCGTCACGATCTCCGGGTGGGCGGCGGTCGACGCGTGCACGAAGGCTGCGTCGATGCCCTGGGCGAGGAGCGCGTCCAGGTCGGTGTGGCAGCGCTCATCGGGGATGTGGTGGACGCCCGCGACGCGGGCCAGGGTCGCGGGCGTACGCGTCTGCAGGTGCAGCTCGACCCCCGGCAGGGTGGTGAGCACAGGCAGATACGCCTTCTGCGCGATGTCACCAAGTCCGATACAGCCGACCTTCACCACTGTCCCCTTGTCTCCTCTGCCACTGACCCCACAGCGGTGTTCTACCGCTGTGCGAGTTCCGTTCCCGCAGCATACGGCTGCTGCGGCGGTCGCCAGTCGGCGATCGAGGCGAAGCTCCGCAGGATCAGGTTCGGGCCGAGGCGCGCCGCCGCGGCGATGAGTTCGTTGCGTACGGCGATGAGCGGGGCGCTCGTCAGGTGGTTCATGCGGGCGGCGCGCGCCGCCTGCCGGACGATCGCCGTGGTGCGCGGCACCCGCACCGCGCTGTAGCCGGCGAGCCCCGCGGCCAGGTCGCCCGCCGGGGCCACGTGGTGGGCAAGGACGACGCCGTCCTCGATGGCCTGGTTGCCGCCCTGGGCGAGGGTGGGCGCCATGGCGTGCGCGGCGTCGCCGATGAGGGCCACGCGGCCCCGGTGGTAGTGGGTGAGCGGCGTGCTCATGTGGCGCACGTCGTTGCGCAGGATGTCCTCGGGACGTGCGGAGGCGATGATCGCGGGGATCGGGTCGTGCCAGTCGGCGAAGCGGCGCGCCAGCTCGGCCTTCTCGCCGTCGGGGCTGTGGCCGCCTTCGGGGACGGTGGCGGTGGCGTACGCGTAGATCCTGCCGTCCTTGAGCGGATGAGTGCCCCAGACGCCGCCGCGTCCCCAGGTCTCGTGGGGTTCGAAGGCGCGGTCGGGTGCGGGGACGATGAGGCGCCAGGCCGTGAATCCGGTGTACGTCGGCTGCGGGTGGGCCGGGAAGAGGGCCGAGCGCACGGCCGAGTTGATGCCGTCGGCGCCGATGACGAGGTCCGCCTCGATGTCCCCGTCGTCGGTGCGGACGACGGCCCTGCGGCTCTCCGCTCCAGGGTCGGCGAGCTCGGCGTGCACTCCGGTGCGCAGGGCGTCGGCGGGCAGGGCGGAGACGAGCAGGTCGACGAGGGTCGCGCGGTGCACGAGGACGAGGGCGCCGCCGAACTCCTCCGACGTCGCCGTGGCGCTCGTCCGCACGAGCCAGCGCCCGCCCTGCGCACGCATCCCGCCTCCGCCCTCCCAGGCGGCCAGCTCGCGGACCCGGTCGCCGAGGCCTAGGACGTCGAGGGCGCGCTGGGAGTTGGGGGCGAGTCCGATGCCGGAGCCGACTGGCTCCAGAGTGGCGGCCCGCTCCAGGACGGTGACCCGCCAGCCCGACTGATGCAGGGCGATGGCGGAGGTGAGGCCGCCGATACCGCCGCCGATGACGACTGCGTGGGGCCTGTGGCCCTGCTGGGGCTGTGGTGCCATGACTCCTCCTGGAGGTACGCCGATATCCGCCGAGATACGTCGAGATCCGCCTACGGGCCCTTCCGCGAACCCGCCACTACACCTGTAGTGCGCGATGCCTCGACCGTACTACACCTGTAGTGATCGGCGGTAGGGTGGACTCCATGTCCGTACGCAGCGCGGGGCCGCCCCGCACCGAACTGATCGCCGACACGGCACTCGCCCTGCTCGCCGAGCGCGGCATGCGGGGTCTCACGCACCGGGCCGTGGACGATGCCGCGGGGCTCCCGCAGGGCTCGACGTCGAACTACGCCCGCACCCGGCTGGCGCTCCTGGAGGCAGCGGTGCGCAGACAGGCCGAGCGCGAGGCGGTGGTGCTCGATCCGGGCGAACTGCCGGACCCCGCGGGTGCCGGGGGTGGCCGCGAGGCCCTCGTCGCCTCGCTCGCCCTCGCACTGCACCGCTACCTCACCGAAGGCTCCCGCCAACTGCTCGTCTCCCGCTACGAGCTGGCCCTGGAGGCGACCCGCAGGCCGGAGCTCCGCGCCTACTACGACGCGGCGGGGGCACAGTTCAGGGAGCCCTTGACGGCCATGCTGCGGGCCGCGGGATCGACGGATCCCGACCGGCACACCCTGGCCCTGGTGGCATGGAGCGACGGGCTGCTGTTCTCGTGCGTCGCCGGTTCGTACCACGCCACCGTGCCGAGCGAGGAGGAGCTGCGGGCCGGCTTCCGTGAGTTGCTGCGGGGGATGCTGGGAGATCAGGCCTGAGACACCGGGGACCTGGGGTACTCGCAACCTTCGGGACATCGTCCGCGAGCTGGTGGACGGTTCGACGAGCGACTGACCCGAAGGCCGGAGGTGCGTGGACGGCAGGACGGGGCTGCCGACCGGGCCGGGGCAGGCCGAAGACACTCGGCGTGATCACCGGTCACCCCCGGCGGACGCGCCCCTTCACCCATGCGGGGCATCCTGGGCTCATTCCCTTCCCGAAGGGCGAGGTGACACACCAGAGTTGCGCGAATGCACAGAACCACGACCACCGCGACGCTCCTGGTATCCGTGGCGGTCACCGCCGTTTCCGGTTGTGTGAGCGTCGATCGGCAGCCCGTGCAGGGACCGACCGCCGCGCACGCCCGGCCCCCGGCGCCCCGCCCGGACGGCAGCGCGCACCCACGGGTCGTGGAGGCCCCGGCGCGGGAGGCGCTCGAACTCATCGAGCCGCCCCGCGGTCCGGCGCCAAGCACCACGGGCAGTGCGGCGAAGGCGCCCGCGGCTCCGCCCCGCTCCCCGCGCCCCGAGCAGCCCGAGCGCCCCGACGCTCCCCCGCACCGCCACGGCGACCGCCCCAAGGTCCCCGCCGTGCCCGAGATTCCCTCCGCGGCGCCCACGGTCCTTGACGTCTGCGCCATGGGTGAGGAGTACGGCAGTTGGAAGCCGGGCAGCCCCGAGGCCACCATCTGCGAGGGCACCTACGGGCGATGACGCAGAGCCGCACGGCCGCCGGGCCCGCCCCGGCTCACTCCACCTCGCTGCCCTCCCCCAGCTGCAGCTCCAGCCGCCCGATGGCCGCCCGGACCCCGTCCCCGTACCCGTCGTCGCCCAGCGCCCCGACTACCCCACGCGCCCGCCGGATGTGGTTGCGTGCCGCCTCGGGGCGGCCCAGCTTCGCGTAGTCCGCGGCGAGGTTGAGGTGCAGGGAGGGGTAGAAACCGCGGACCGCGATCGAGTCGTGGTGTTCGTGCAGACGCTCGTCCGTGAGCTCGTCCGCCGCCGACAACGCCCGCAGGTCCCACGCCAGTTCGTCCGACGCGTCCTCCTGCGTGTCCGCCATGTAGTGCGCGAGCGTGCAGCGGTGGAGCGGGTCGCCCTCCTCGCCGATCTCCGACCACAGACCGAGGAAGCGGCCCTGCGCCTCCTCACGGTCGCCCCCGTGGTGCAGCATGACCGCCTGCCCGATCCGGGTCATCATGACGTCTTCCGCCGCCTGCTCCTGCTGCTCCGCCACCGGGTCCTCCACACTCGTACGCCCATCGTGCCCACCGCTCTCGACGCTATCGGCCCCCACTGACAATCACGGTCAGGCGCGATCGGCCGCGAGGCGCTCACGCGTAGCGCTGGGCCAGGCCGGTGACAGTCCTGGCCAGCTCGGCGCGGAGTTCGGGCGGGCCGAGCACCTCTGCCTCGAGCCCGAGCCTGAGCAGGTCGCTCACGGCGACGGGCAGTGTCTCGACCTCAAGGTCGACCACCCTTCGACCTTCCGCGTCCGGCGCTCCCGCCGCCTCCACGGCCCGTTTCCCCGCCGACCCGAACAGCGCGGGCAGCAGCCGCAGCCCTGCCGGCGAGATCCGCACTGTCGCCGTGCCCCGCAGCACGCGCGCCTGCAAGCCGCGCGACGCCGCCTCCCAGTAGGCGGCCAGATCGAATCCGGCGGGCCGCTCGGAGGCTTCGTCCGTCGCCGCCACCTCCAGGAAGCGTGAGACCCGGTAGGTGCGTACGGTGCCGTCGGCGGACGCCACCAGATACCAGTTGCCCGCCTTGAGCACGAGGCCCAGGGGATGCAGTTCACGCCGCACGTCGCCGCCCCAGCGCCGGTAGTGCGCGCGCAGCACGCGCCGACGCCACACGGCGTCGGCGACGACGGACAGCAGCGGTGCGGGATCGGCCTCGCGGAACCAGCCCTCCGCGTCGAGATGGAAGCGCTCCTGGATGCGCCGAGACCGCTCACCGAGCCCGGCCGGGAGCGCCGCGCCCAACTTGAGCTGTGCGGTGACCAGTTCGGCGCCCAGGCCGAGGTCGGCCGCGGCCGTCGGCATGCCCGCGAGGGCCAGGGAGTCGGCCTCGTCGTCCGTCAGGCCGGTCAGCCGGGTGCGGTAGCCGTCCATGAGCCGGAAGCCGCCCGCCGGGCCGCGCTCGGCGAACACGGGCACGCCGGAGGCGGCGAGGGCCTCCGCGTCCCGGTAGACGGTCCGCACCGAGACTTCGAGCTCCTCGGCGAGTTCGGGCGCGGTCATGCGCCCACGGTTCTGGAGCAGCAGGAGGAGGGCGAGAAGCCGGTCGGCACGCATGCGGCCAAGTCTGCACCGGTACCTGACAGAAGGTGTCAGGTACCCGCGACAGGATCTTCTCGGCAGCCACCGCGGAACCACCCGAGAAAGGCATCACATGACCACGCACACCGCAGACACCCACACCACAGTCACGGACACCACAGTCACGGACACCGGCACAGGTGAAGGCACCGGTGCCCTCACCGCGACCGGCACCTTCACCTTCTCCCACTGGGACGAGAAGCCCGTCGCCGGAGGAGCCGACGGCGGCGGCGCACGCATCGCGCATGCCGCCGTCACGAACGACTTCACCGGCGTCATCGAGGCCACCGGCACCTCCTGCGAGTACACGCTGGCGTACTCCGACGAGACCACCGGCGCCTTCGTGGGCTACGAGTTCATCGAAGGGACCGTCGAGGGCCGCACCGGCTCGTTCGTCCTGGAGCAGCGCGGATCGTTCGGCGCCGACGGGACCATCACCTGCGCCCTCACCGTGCTGCCCGGCACGGGAGCAGGCGAGCTTGCGGGCCTCGGCGGGACCGGCGCGTTCGCGGCGAGGCACGGCGATTCCTCCGTGCCGTACACCTTCACGTACACGATCGGCTGAGGTCAGTCGCGGTCAGCCCGGGTCAGCCCAGGTCCGGGATGCGCCAGTCGATCGGCTCGTGCCCCTGCGCCGCCACCGCTTCGTCGATCTGTGTGAAGGGGTGCGAGCCGAAGAACTTCTTCGCGGAGAGCGGCGAGGGGTGCGCGCCCTTCACGACCACGTGCCGCTCCTCGTCGATGAGCGGGAGCTTCTTCTGGGCGTAATTGCCCCACAGGACGAAAACGGCGGGGTCGGGGCGGTCGGCCACCGCGCGGATCACCGCGTCCGTGAACTTCTCCCAGCCCTTGCCCTTGTGGGAGTTCGCCTCAGCCGCGCGGACCGTGAGCACCGCGTTCAGGAGCAGGACACCCTGCTGGGCCCACGGCATCAGATAGCCGTTGTCCGGCACGGGGTGGCCCAGCTCCTCCTTCATCTCCTTGTAGATGTTCCGCAGCGAGGGCGGGGTCTTCACGCCGGGCCGCACGGAGAAGCAGAGTCCGTGCCCCTGCCCCTCGCCGTGGTACGGATCCTGGCCGAGGACGAGCACCTTCACCTGGTCATACGGAGTCGCGTCGAGTGCGGCGAACACCTCGTCACGCGGAGGATAGACAGGACCCTTCTCCCGCTCCCCCTCGACGAACTCGGTGAGCTCCTTGAAGTAGGGCTTCTGCAGTTCCTCGCCGAGGACTCCGCGCCAGGACGCGGGCAGCATGGCGATGTCGGTCACGTCAACAACCTCCGGTGTGCGGTCACTTCTCACCACAGAACCTACCGGCGGCCACTGACAATCGGCCCGGCCCCCGCTGCCCGCGGCCTGCCGCTACCAGCTGGTCCTGCGCTACCAGCTGGTCTTGCGCTCGAGCTCCCACATCATCATGATCGCCGAGGGGTCGAGGGCACGTTCGCCGCCCGCGATCTCCTCGCTGGCCATGATGTACTGCTTGCCCTGCCACAGCGGGAGCAGCCGTGCGTCGTCGACGAGGACCTTCTGGGCCTGCTCGAAGTCGTCGGCCACCGCGCCCCGGTCGGCCTCACGGCGTGAGCGCGGCAGCACCTCATCGGTGATCTCCCGCGAGGGATACGGCGTGTTGAGCACGTTCTTCTCGCCGATGAACGGCGCGATGAAGTTCTCCGCGTCGGGGAAGTCGGGGAACCAGCCACGGCCGAAGACCGGGTACTCGCCCTTCTTGGTGCCCGCGTCGAACTCCGTCCAGGGGCGGCCCTTGAGCGTGATCTTGAAAAGACCGGATGCCTCGAGCTGCCGCTTGATCTCCTGGAACTCCCCCTCGGTCGCCGAGCCGTAGCGGTCGGTCGTGTACCAGAGCGTGAGCGGCACCGGCTTGTTGATGCCGGCGCCCTTGAGGATGTTCGCGGCCTTGGCCTCGCTGGGGTCTCCGTAGTCGTCGAAGAATCCGGTGCCGTGCCCGGTGAGCCCCTGGGGGACCATCGAGTACAGCGGCTCGACCGTGTCCTGGTAGATCTTGTGGGCGATGGCCGGGCGGTCGATGACCTGGGCGAAGGCCTGACGAACCGCCTTCTTTCTCGCCCAGGGGTCATCGGGGTTGAACACCAGGTAGCGGATCTCGGTGCCCGAGCCCTCGACGAGCTGGATGCCCTCCTGCTCGTGCTTGTTGGCCTGCATGTCGACGATGTCCTGGGCCGCGAGCCCACGGAAGGTGACGTCGATGCGCTTGTCCCGCAGGGCATCGACCATGGCCGACGACTTCTTGAAGTAGCGGATCGTGACGGCGTCGTTCTTGCGGTCGGCCGCACCCTTGTAGTTCGTGTTCTTGACCAGTTCCGCCTTGTCACCGGCCTGGTACGACTGCAGGGCGTAGGGCCCCGAACCCGCGATCGATGTGCCCTCGCGGAGCTTGTCCGCCGGGTACTCGCGGGGGTCGACGATCGACATGGCGGGCGTGGAGAGCACGAACGGGAATGTGGCGTCCGGCTTCTTGAGCCGGAACGTGACCGTCCGTTCGCCTTTCGCCTCGACCGAGTCGAGCGATCCGAGCAGCCCCGTCGGCCCGCCCTTCACATCGATGCGCCGCATCCGGTCGAAGGTGTACTTGACCGCCTGGGCGTCGAGTTCGTGTCCGTCGGAGAACGTGAGATCGTCCCGCAGCTCACAGGTATAGACTTGGTTCGTCGGGTCGGTGAACTTGCAGGACTCGGCCGCGTCCGGCTCGGGCTCGGCCGCCCCGCTGGGGAAACTCAGGAGCGTCTGGAAAACGTTGCGGTAAAGCTCCCAGGAGCTGTCCCAGGCAGCGGCAGGATCGAGGGTGCTCGGAGCACTCATCGTTCCGACGGTGATCTGCTTGTCCTCGTCGGGATCGTCCGAAGAGATGGCTCCGCACCCCGCGAGCAGGGATGCGGACACCAGCGCCGCGGCCGGTCGCAGGCCTCGGCGGGGCAGCCCGGCCATGCCACGGACACCCGCCACCGTCACCAGGCGAACTTCACTGAACACGCGCATGCTCCTCGCTCGTCCGTGCCATGGGTCGGCAGACCCTACCGCAATGCCCCGCCAGGCCAACTTGCGGCGCCGACGGGGCACTCGATGCGCGTTTACATCCCTCTAGATGGGTGTACCTGCCGATTGTGCGGTCTTCGTCAGCTGACGCCCGCATTGAGGAAAATGCCGCCGTCGACCACGAGTGTCTGCCCCGTGATCCAGTCGGACTGGCCGGACGTGAGGAACGCGGCGGCGCCCCCGATGTCCTCGGGCACACCGAGCCGCCCCAGGGGGTAAGCAGCTGCGGCCTCCTCCTCGCGGCCCTCGTACAGCGCCTTGGCGAACTGAGTCTTGACCACGGCGGGCGCGATCGAGTTGACCCGCACCTTCGGCGCGAACTCGTGCGCGAGCTGCAGCGAGAGGTTGACCATGGCCGCCTTGCTGATGCCGTACGCGCCGATGAACGGCGAGGGAGAGACGCCCGCGACGGAGGCGATGTTCACGATCGCGCCGCCGTTCTGGCTCTGCCAGGCCTTCCAGGTCTGCTGGGCGAAGCCGAGCGCCGAGATCACGTTGGTCTCAAAGACCTTGCGCGCCACATTGAGGTCGAGCTCCGCCATCGGCCCGAACACCGGGTTCGTACCGGCGTTGTTGATCAGGAAGTCGACCCGCCCGAAGGCCTCCATCGTGCGCTCGACGGCGACGGCCTGGTGGGTCTCGTCGTGCGCCTTGCCCGCCACGCCGATGACGCGGTCGGAGCCGAGCTTCTCGACGGCCTCCTTGAGCGCGTCCTCGTTGCGCCCGGTGATGCACACACGGTCACCGCGGGCGACGAGCGCCTCCGCGATGCCGTAGCCGATGCCGCGGCTCGCGCCCGTGATGAGCGCGGCCTTTCCACTGTCCTGCACTGTCATCTCCGCATCCCTCCGGAACAGAATTACCGGAACAGAACTAGTTGAGCGGGCCGCCGGCCACGTACATGACCTGTCCCGACACGAAGCCCGCGGCGTCGCCCGTGAAGAAGGCGATGGCGTTGGCGATGTCCTCGGGGCGGCCGACGCGCTGCACCGGGATCTGGGTGGCGGCCGCGGCCTGGAAGTCCTCGAAGCCCATGCCGACGCGGTCGGCGGTGGACTTGGTCATCTCGGTGACGATGAAGCCCGGGGCCACGGAGTTGGCGGTGACGCCGAACTTGCCGAGCTCCTTGGCCAGGGTCTTGGTGAAGCCCTGGAGGCCGGCCTTCGCCGCCGCGTAGTTGACCTGGCCGCGGTTGCCGAGCGCGGAGGACGAGGAGAGGTTCACGATCCGGCCGAACTTGGCGTCCACCATGTGCTTCTGGATCGCGCGGGACATCAGGAACGCACCGCGCAGGTGCACGTTCATGACCATGTCCCAGTCGCTCGCGCTCATCTTGAAGAGGAGGTTGTCGCGGAGCACACCGGCGTTGTTCACGAGGATCGTGGGCGCGCCGAGCTCGTCGGCGATCCGGGCGATGGCCGCCTCGACCTGAGCCTCGTCGGACACGTCGCAGCCGACGGCGATCGCCTTGCCACCGGCAGTGGTGATCTGCGCGACGGTGTCCTTGCAGGCGGCCTCGTCGAGGTCGATCACCGCGACGGCGCGGCCCTCGGCGGCCAGACGCACGGCGGTCGCCGCGCCGATGCCTCGCGCTGCTCCGGTCACGACCGCGACGCGCTGCTCAGTGGTGGACATGCTGGTTCTCCTCGCCCTTGGGATGCGGCTCTACGGTACGCCCAGATGGTGAGCGACCGCTTAGTACCTTCAGCTGAACGAGACGCTAGAAGCCCTGGCACCCGGTGTCAACGGCACACAGGGGGCTGTGATTCTTTACCTCACCAGGAGGTCAAGGAGTCGGTCCACCTCTGCGGCAGGATCCGCCGTGAGACCTGTGTGCACCGGCCCCGGCTGCACGACGGTCGAACGCGGCGCGATCAGCCACCGAAAGCGCCGCCCGGCATCGTCGCGCTCGGCCTGACCTGCCGCTTCGCCGCCCGCGCAGATCCGCTCGACGGCGCCGAGCGCGGCCTTGATGCCGGGCAGGTCGGCTGCCGGGTCCAGGGCCCGCAGCTTGTTCTCGTCCAGATGCGTACGGGCGGCCACGAAGGACTTGGCCCGGCAGTAGACCACCACCCCCGCGTTGAACTGCTCACCGCGCTCCACACGCGGCACGACGCGCACCAGGGCGTACTCGAACACGTCCCGCTCCATGACGTCAGGCTCGATCGGCTGCTCGGTCACTGGGTGGCGCCCTTCCGCCGCGGCTCGGGCAGCGTGATCCGTTCGTGAATGGTCTTGGCCCGCGGCAGCAGTGTCGTCACATAGGCGCGGCGCACGGCGTCGGGGCTGTCGAAGCCCGGTTCGCCCACCAGCCACGCGTCGGGCACGTCGGCCACGGAGTCGGCAAGGAGCTCCTCTGTGACGAGCGGGGCGAGCTCGGCGGCGGCCGTGGCGACATCGGGGCCGAACGGGACGAGGGCGTGGTCGGACGCGTCGTACGGCTTGGCGGCCGCCGTCTCGGCGGTGCGCCAGTTGTGGTGCCAGATCATGCTCGCGCCGTGGTCGATGAGCCACAGGTCGCCGCCGACCACGAGCATGTTCGGGTTGCGCCAGGAGCGGTCCACGTTGTTGATGAGCGCGTCGAACCACACGACACGGCCCGCCTCGGCCGCATCGACGTCGTACGCGAGCGAGTCGAAGCCGAGCGCCCCGGAAAGAAAATCCATCCCGAGATTCGGCCCGCCGCTCGACTTCAGCAGCTCCTGCACCTGCTGATCGGGCTCGCCGAGGCCGAGCACCGGATCGAGCCAGACCTGCGCCAGGCCAGGCACCCGCAGCCCCAGACCACGCGCAAGACGGCCGCAGATCACCTCGGCGACGAGCGTCTTGCGGCCCTGTCCGGCCCCGGTGAACTTCATGACGTACGGCGCGTACGTTCCCCGGCCGTCTGCGGCCTCGACGAGGCCGGGGAGCGATCCGCCCTCCCGCAGGGGCGTGACATAGCGAACCGCGGTGACTTCGGTGAGCATTGCCCCAGGTTAATGCCGGTCCGAACTCGGCTCGCGCAAGAAGTGCTTGACTGTTTGAACATACCGGCGCGCGGCCTCGTACCACCGGACATGACCATCTCCAAGGAACCCCTGCCCGCGCCATCCCGCCGCTCGGTCGTCGCCGCGGCGGGCGTCGTCAGCCTGGCCGCCGCCCTGGCGGCCTGCGGTGAGAGCGAAGACGACGGATACGGATCCGACCCTGCCGCGGACGAGCAGAAGCCCAGTGACGCCGAGAAACCCGGTGGCGCCGCCGGGGCCGTGCTCGCCAAGACATCGGAGATCCCGGTGGGCGGCGGAAAGATCTTCAAGGAGGAGGGGGTGGTGGTGACCCAGCCGACGGAGGGCGAGTTCAAGGCCTTCTCGAACCGCTGCACCCATAAACAGTGTCCGGTGACGAGCGTGGAGGGCGGCACCATCAACTGCCCCTGCCACGGCAGCAAGTTCGCCATCACCGACGGGAGCGTGAAGGCCTCCCCCGCTCCGAAACCGCTGCCCGCCGCCGAGATCAAGGTGGAGGGCGACTCGATCACACTGGCCTAGAACGCTTCCAGCAGCCGAGGACGTCCTCGGTGGTGGCGATGGTGGCCACCAGGGAGAGCGTGTTGCGGATCATCGCGGGTGCATAGTCGGAGGGGACTCCCGCGATGGCGTCCGACGGCACGACGACGGTATAGCCCAGGTTCACGGCGTCGAAGACGGCGTTCGGTATCGCCACGTTCGCCGACACACCGGTCACCAGGAGGGTGCGGCACCCCAGGTTGCGAAGGAGCGGGTCGACGTCCGTGCCCGCGAGGGGCGAGAGTCCGTGCAGCCGTCGTACGACGAAGTCCTCGTCGGACACCTCGATGGGCGGCGCGATCCGCACGGCCTTCGTCCCGGAGAGCTGCCGCACGGGCAGCCGCCCCGCGGCACGGAAGATGCGGGCGTTGTGGTTGGCCCCGCGCCCGTCGGGCCGCCGTTCGGCGACGGCGTGCAGGACCTGCACCCCGGCCTGGTGGGCGGCGGAGACGAGCCGCGCGACATTGGCGAGGCAGCCCGACGAGCGTGCCTCGTCGGCGAGTTCGGGCAGCGCGCTCTCCGCCCCTACCACGCCCTGCTGACACTCGACGGTTATCAGTACGGTGGTGGCGGGATCGAGGAGTTCCCTGAGCTGTTCGTAAGACGGCATCGCTCCCCCTGTCCACATCATCCCGGTCGTCCGGCTGGCCGTCCGGGTCCTCCGGGACAGCGGAGGCGACCGGCGCCCGGGATGGGCGGAGGTTAGCGGCCATTGCGCCACGGCGGAAGAGACCGCATGCTTTCCTGACGGTCAGCCCTGACGGGGTGTCAGTTCTGGCTGTGCGCCCACCTTTTCCACTTGTCGCGGGAGGACCGATGGCCGTCACACAGCGCCGGGGCCGCAAGATCATGATGTCGCCGGACGAGCTCGACGCCTTCCTCGGCACGGAACGCACCTGCCGGGTCGCGACCGTGTCCGGCGACGGAGCTCCGCACGTCAGCGCGCTCTGGTTCGCCTGGGACGGCACGTCCTTGTGGCTGTTCTCGATCACCCGCAGCAAGCGCTGGGCGGACCTTCGGGGCGACCAGCGGATCGCTGTGGTGATCGACGCGGGCGTCGAGTACGGGGAGCTGCGGGGCGTGGAGCTCTCCGGGACGGCGGTCTTCGTGGCCGAGTCACCCCGCGTGGGCGAGCCATGCCCCGAACTCGACGTACCTGAGCGGCTGTTCACCCAGAAATACTTCGGGATGGACACGATGCCGTACGACGGGAAGCACGCGTGGATCCGGCTCACGCCCGACGCGATCGCGTCCTGGGACTTCCGGAAGCTGGCGGGGCTGCAGTCCCGTCCCTGAGCGGGGCGGATCCGCAGTTCTGTCCGTCCCTGCGCGCTAGCGAAGACCGGCCCCCCACCCCCTGAAGCGCCTCGACCGCTGCCCTGATCGACGGCCGGCGGTCGGCGTCCACGCGCCACACCACGTACACATGACGGTGCACCCGGTGCCGCACCGGAACCGTCCTGACCCCGGCGGGCATCGGATCGCGCCCCAACTGGGGTGCCACGCACACGCCGAGACCCGCGGCCACCAGGGCGAGCTGTGTGTGATGCTCCTCCGCGCGGTGCGCGATCCGCGGCTCGATGCCCTTGGCGCGCAGCGTGAACATCAGCCACTCATGACAGAACTCCCCCTCCGTCCAAGCGATCCACTCGTCGTCCGCGAACTCCTCCAGGTCCACTTCGGCGCGGTCGGCGAGGGGGTGCGCAGCGGGCATGGCGACATCGGCGGGGTCGTCCAGGAGAGGGGCCTTGACCAGGCCTTCGGGCATCGGCAGCGGCTTGTTGTACCAGTCGAGGACGACCGCCATGTCGAGATCGCCGCGCACCACGGCGGCCACGCCGAGCTGTGGCTCCATCTCCTGGGCGCGGACGCGCAGGCCGGGATGCCCGGCGCGCAGCGCGGTGAGCGTGGCGGGCAGCAGGCCGCGCATCGCCGTGGGGAACGCGGAGATCCGCAGCTCACCGACGGCCTTGCCGCGCTGCTCCTCCAGGTCGGACTGCGCGAGCTCCACCTGGGAGAGGATGCGCCCGGCATGCTCGGCGAGCAGCCGCCCGGCATCGGTCAGGCGCACGCCCCGGCCGTTCTTGGCGAGGAGCTGCTGGCCGACCTCGCGCTCCAGCTTGGTCATCTGCTGCGAGACGGCCGACGTCGTGACATGCAGCCCCGCCGCGGCGCCGCTGACCGAGCCGTGCCGGGCGAGTGCGTCGAGCGTGCGCAGGCGTTCCAGGTTCAACACGTAAGCAATGCTACGTGATACTGGGCAGTTTATTTCGCTTGTTCTACGACGTCGGCTGCCTCAAGGTGACGTACATGAGCGTCACCTCCCCCTCTCAAGGCCCTCTCGCCGCCCCTTCCTCCTCGCCGCCGACTGCCGGTTCGAACGCCGGCACGAACGCCGGTCCGAAGCCCCGCCGCGCCCTCGGCTGGCGCTTCCGCTTCGGTGTCCTCTCGCTGATCTGGGGCTTCAGCTTCCTCCTCATCAAGGTCGGCACGGAGGGCTACGCGCCGTTCCAGGTCACCTTCGGACGCCTGTTCTTCGGCACCGCGGTCGTCGCGGTCGTCCTCGTGGTGAAACGCGAGCGGCTGCCGCGCGGGGCCCGGACGTGGGCGCATCTCGCGGTCGCGGCGCTCCTGCTCAACGCCCTGCCGTTCTCGCTGTTCGCGTACGCGGAGCTGACGATCCCGTCCACGCTCGCCGGCATCTGCAACGCGACCTCGCCCCTGTGGGGCATGGCGCTTTCCCTGGTCGCGCTCTCCGAGGACCGTCCGACGCGGCGCAGGGTCGCGGGACTGGGCATCGGGTTCCTCGGAGTGCTCACGGTCCTCGGCGCCTGGCAGGGCTTCAGCGGCCTGGACTTCCGTGGCACGTCGATGGCACTGCTCGCCGCGCTGAGCTATCCGATCGGCTGGATCTACGTGCG
This sequence comes from Streptomyces sp. NPDC056486, assembly GCF_042795295.1. Taxonomy (NCBI): domain Bacteria; kingdom Bacillati; phylum Actinomycetota; class Actinomycetes; order Kitasatosporales; family Streptomycetaceae; genus Streptomyces; species Streptomyces sp. NPDC056486. The sequence continues at coordinate 14,360 of NZ_JBHTSF010000006.1, read as the reverse complement.
CCGGACCCTGGCCGGCGCAGGTCACTCCAACCTCTCGCTGACCGGCGCCCAGCTGTCGATCGCGACTGTCGAACTGGCCGTGGTGACCCCGCTGTTCACGTCCCTCCCGACACACTTCCCCGTCGTGCCCCTCCTCGCGATCGTGGCACTGGGTGCCGTCGGCACCGGGATCGCCTTCCTCATGCAGTACGGCCTCGTCTCCGAGGTCGGGCCGACGACCGCCCAGATGGTCACGTATTTCGTCCCGGTCATCGCCACCGCCGCGGGCGTCGCCGTGCTCGGCGAGTCCCTGAGCTGGTCGACACCGGTCGGCGCGGTGATCGTCCTGGCGGGCGCCGCGCTCACCCAGTCCAAGCCGCGGGCCCGCGCGGGAAACCGGCCCGATCAGTCATAGCGCCGCGCGGGAGCGGGCCCGGTGGCGGAGGCGACGGCGTCCGCCACCGCTGCGATGTCACCGTCCCCGAGCGTCGACACCGTGATCCGCACCCCGGGCCGCGCACTCATCCGGAAGCGCGCCCCCGGCGCGACGGCCCACCCCGCGTGCAGCAGCCTGGCGACCGCGCCGGTCTCGTCCGGCACGGGCACCCATACGTTCATGCCACTGCGCCCGTGCGCCGGGACACCCCGCTCGGCGAGTGCGGCGATCAGGGCGTCACGCCGCTTCCCGTAGGACGCCGCCACCTCGACCGTGTCCACCGCCCCGTCCGTCCACAGACGCACCACGGCGCGCTGCGAAAGATGACTCACCCAGCCGGGACCGAGCCGCTGGCGTCCCTGTACGCGATCGACGGTGACGGCGTCCCCGGTGAGCAGGGCGAGCCGCAGGTCAGGGCCGTACGCCTTGGCCGTGGAGCGGATGAAGGCCCAGCTGCGGGTCACGCCCGCCAGCGGGTGCAGGGGCAGATCGACGATGGCGTGGCCATGGTCGTCCTCGACGAGGAGCACATCCTTGTGCGCGGAGAGCACTTTTCGCAGGGCACGCGCGCGTGGAGCACTGATCGCGGCGCCCGTCGGGTTCTGGGCGCGGTCGGTGACGATGAGCGCCCGGACACCGCCGCGCAGCGCTACTTCCACGTCGGCGGGCAGCGGCCCGTCGTCGTCGACACCCACCGGGACCGTACGCAGCCCGAGCACGGGCATCAGATCGAGCAGGCTTCCCCACCCCGGATCCTCGACCGCGACCGCGTCGCCGGGCTTGAGATGCGCCGCGAGCACGCGCTCGATGGCGTCGAGGGACCCGGAGGTGACGGCGACAGGGCCGTCCGGCACGCCGTCCTCATCGAGGGCCACGCGCGCGTGGCGGGTCATTTCGGGGTCCACGGCCTCCTCCCCGTACAGCACGGGGCGCCGGTCGCCCTCCTCGGCGGCAGCCGCGAACGCCCCGGCGAGCGACGGGAGCAGCGCTGTGTCCGGATTGCCGTTCGACACGTCGCGCACACCGGTCGGCGCGTCCACACGGATCAGCTCACGCACGGTCGTCGCGGGCTTGGGGCGTACGCGGCTGCCGCGCCGCCCCGCCGTCTCGATGACGCCGCGTTCGCGCAGCGTGCGGTAGGCGGCGGCCACCGTATTGGGATTCACCCCGAGCCGCTGGGCCAACTCGCGCATCGGCGGGAGCAGTTGACCCGGCTCCAGGTCCCCGCCACCCACCGCGCGCTCCACGCTGGCAGCGATCTCAGCTGCACGTCGACCTTCGATCCGATACTCTCCTAGCACAAACTACATTATGCACTAGTGCAATGGAGAAGACAATGAGCGTCGCATCCGAGTCCGGCATCGAGACCGGCGTCGAGATCGCCACCGACACCGCAACCGACACCGCCTCGTACGCGCCGACCGATCTCACCGTCCCCACCCGCGGGCGGGACCGCGCCGCGTACGACCAGGAATTGGTGCACTCGATACTCGACGAGGCCTACGTCTGCCACCTCGGTTTCGTGCGTGACGGCGCCCCCGTCGTCCTGCCGACGCTGTACGGCCGGGTGGGCGAGCGCCTGTACGTGCACGGCTCGACGGGATCCCGGCCGCTGCGGATGGCGGCCGCGGCCCGGCAGCAGGAGGAAGCGGATCCGGGGCTCGCGGTCTGCCTGACCGTCACCCACGTCGACGGCCTTGTCCTCGCCCGGTCGGCCTTCCACCACTCGATCAACTACCGCTCCGTGGTGATCCACGGCACCGCCCACCAGGTCACGGACCCCGAGGAGAAGCGCACCGCCCTCGACGCGCTCGTCGACCACGTCGTGCCGGGCCGCTCCGCCGACTCGCGCCCCGCGAACGCCAAGGAGCTCGCGGCGACCGCCGTGCTCAGCCTCGACCTCGCCGCGGTCTCCGCCAAGGTCCGCACCGGCGGCCCGAACGACGACCCCGAGGACCTCGACCTGCCCCACTGGGCCGGCGTCGTCCCGCTGCGCAAGGGCCACGACCCGCTCATCCCGTCCACCGACCTGGCCCCGGGCATCGAGACCCCCGACTACCTGATCGAACTGTGATGCTGATCCACCCCTGGGACGCGCCCCGCTCCGACACCGAGTGGCAGCAGTGGCTCGCAGGACACGACTTCGGGCAGCTCGCCGTGAACGGCCTGCCCGGCGAGCCCCCGCACGTACAGCCCGCGCACTTCGCCTACGAAGCCGGTCACGGCCCGCACGGCCGGGTGATCACCCACCTGGCGCGCCCCAACCCGCTGTGGCCCGCGCTGGAAGCCGATCCCGAAGTGCTGCTCAGCGTGGTGGACGACTACGTGTACGTGCCGGGCCCCTGGCAGGCGCCCCCGGACACCCCGCCCGAGCACGGCGTGCCGACCAGCTTCTACGCCGCCGTACAGCTGCGCTGCACCGCCCGCATCGTGGACGACCCCGAGGAGAAGGCCGAGCTCCTCAACCGCCAGGTCGCCCACTTCCAGCCGGAGGGCGGCTCGGCCCCCGCCGCGGCGGGCGAGGCCCCCTTCGGCCGCATGCTCTCCGGCATCCGCGCCCTGTGCCTCGAAGTGACGGACGTACGAGCAAAGTTCAAGTACGCCAGTCACAAGCCGCAGGAGGTCCAGGACAAAATCGCGCACGGCCTAACGGAACGCAACGGCCCGCGCGACGCGGCAGCGCACACGCACCAACTCCGCCGACGCTGAGCGCCCCCTAAAGGGCGCGCGGAATCGAGTCAGCACACCAGCACCGCCCCCCGCCGCGCAGCGACCGTCTCCGCGACCGCAAGCCCCGTCACCGCGGCCAGCATCATCAGCGTGCCGAGCACCGTCGACACGGTCAGCTCCTCGTCGAGCAGCACGACCGCGATGACCGCGGCGCTCAGCGGCTCGAGGAGCGTGATCACGGAGACGGTCGCGGACCGGATGACGGCGGCGCCCGCGAAGTACAGGGCGTAGGCGACCGCCGTCGGTATCACGACGATGTACAGCAGGTAGAGGCTCATCCGCGCCGGGTCGGCGGCGTGCGGGACAAGGCCCTCCACCGCGGCGAGCGGCAGCAGGCAGACCGACACCACGGCGAAAGACCAGACCGTCGTGTCGGCCGAGTCGGCGCCGCCGTCCCGCCCCCACCACCGCGTGAGCAGCGTCATCGTGGCGTACGCGGCCGCCGAGAGCAGCCCCCACCCGACACCCGCCGGACGCACGCTCGCGCCGCCCCCGCCCAGGACGAGCACCACGAGCCCGGCAAGCGCCCCTGCCACGGCGACGACCCCGCCGCGCCCGAGCCGCTCGCCCATGGTGAACCGCGCCCCGAGCGCGATGAGCACGGGCCCGGCGCCCATCGTGACGACCGTACCGACGGCGAGTCCTGTCGACTCGACGGCCGCGAAGTAGGCGGTCTGGAACACGGCGAGCGCCACACCGGTCGCCACGATCCGCGGCAGCCTCTGCCGCAGCGGCGCACCCGCGGCGGCGTCCGCGGGACGTCGGCGTGCCCGCATCAGACGGACGGCGAACAGCAGCACGAAGCCGCCCGCGCAGCGCCAGAAGGACAGGCTGACCGGCCCCATGTCACTGGCGTTGAAGACCAGCGCGGCGGCGGCACCAGCGGTGCCCCAGGCCGTACCGGCGACGATCAGATAGAGGAGGCCGCGTCCGACGGACAGACCGGAGGCAGCCGTCGACACAGTCGACACATTCGACACGTGAGTTCTCCGCAGAAAGAAAGAAGAAGGAAGATCCCTGGCTCCGTCTGCGGGCAGCGTCGTTCCACCCGGCCACCGGCCGGGTGTGATCCAGGAGGTGCCCGCGCCTAAGCGGCGGGGGGCGGAAGAACGAGCGCGCGTGAATGCATGATCAACACCCTAGACGGCAGTGCCGGTTGACGACAACTGATCCTGCGGCTCCGGCAGCCCGCTCGCGGCAGGCCCTTCCCGGGGCTTCGCGGGCGTGGACGACTGCGCGATGAACGCCCCCGCGAGCACCACCGCACCCCCGATGATCTGCGGCGCCGACAGGTGTTCGCCCAGCATGACCCAGGCGAGCACGGTCGCTATGACCGCTTCCAGACAGGCCACGACCCCCGCCACCTGCGGCGAGAGCCGGCGCACCGAGAGCACCCCGGTGACATACGCCACGACGGTCGCGATGAGCACGATCCAGCCGATGAGCACCCACGCGGGAACGGCCGAGCCGTCCATGTCCGCGCTGCCCGCGAGCACCGACCAGTCCATCCCCCAGGGACGCGCCACGACGGTAAGCACCACGGCACCGATCAGCAGTCCGTACGCGATGACGCCGAGCGGGTCAGGAGCGTCGTCCCCCGCGTCGCTGCCCTGGTCGGACAGGACGAAGTAGCCGACCTGGCAGCACGCGGCACCCAGGGCGAGCAGCAGCCCCACGGCGTCGAAGCTCAGCCCGGCCCACACCTCGACGACACAGGCGAGCCCGCCGACCGCCAGCACCACGCCCACCGCGGCCGCCCGCGTCACGGGCCGCCGCTGTACGAAACGCACCCAGCCGAGGACGAGCGCGGGCGCGAGGTACTCGACCAGGAGCGCGACGCCGACGGGGATGCGGGAGATCGCCGCGAAGTAGCAGGCCTGGACACCGGCGACGGCGAGCAGGCCGAAGCCGAGCAGGAGCGCGGGCCTGCGGAGCAGCAGTGAGCGGTGCCGCCAGGCGACCGGCAGCATCACCAGGGCCGCGCCCGTCACCCGCAGCCACACCACGTGCAGCGGGTCGAGGCCTGCCTCGATCAGCGGCTTGGCCGCGACGCCCGAACCGCCGAAGGCGACCGCCGACCCCATGGCGAGCCCCAGGCCGACGCCTCTCCCGCGGCTCAGCCGTGAGCCTGCCCGATTCCCCTCAGTCGCTTGCACCGGCACAGCATGACAGGGCGCGTCAGGAGCGTCACCTTCGATAGCCCCTGTCTCAATCGGCGGACGTCCCGGCGTACGGATCCGCGTACGGATCGACATACGGACCGGTGGACGGAGCTTCCTCGATACGCCGGATGATCGCCTTCGGGTCGGCCCCGGCCCGCCCCAGGACCTCGACCGCGCGGTAGTCCGGATCGGCGATGAGCGCCACCAGGAGGTCGACGCCGAGGGCGCGCGGTTCGCCGCGCCGGTCGGCCCGCTCGATGGCCGCCTCCATGGCGGCGGTCGCTGACGGCGACCAGCGCTTCTCCTTGGCGGGACCGAAGTCGCCCACCTTCACCAGCGGCACCGATCCGGAGTCCTCGATCGTCCCCTGCCACTGCAGGCCGTACCCGATGCTGCGCTGGACGAGATAGCCGAGCAGCCGCACCACTTGCGCCCCGTCGTCGAAGGCCGCCCGTACATCGGGATCGGTCTCCAGGAGGGAGTGCAGCAGATGCGCGGTGTCGATCTGCCGGTCCCCGTCCCGTACCGCACGCCGGCGCGCGCCGGCCACCACCGACGCCAGCGCAGCACTCAGTCGGGAGTCGGTATCTGCTCGGATCGGGCCGGGCTCGGCGCCCGGCGGGGTACGGCTTTGCACATCTCCCACCCCATCAGCCCCCCATAGGCGGCGTCATCGGCGGAGGGAAGCATCTTTGCGTCCGACACAGGTTGGGCACGCATGTGTGGCTTCTCCTCCTTACGGATGAGATCTGACCTTTCTTCCCCGAGGGGCGCGCGTCGCCTTGATTCACTCCCGGAACGCAACCACGGCACACCCGTCACTCGTCTTTCAGGCATGGAGTGCGGGTGATGGAGTGCAGGTGCTGGATGGTCTCGCTGCCGGCGAGCGACGGCAGGCAGTACGTGTATCGGGTGTACGCACCCGATGACGCACTGCCCGCCGACCTGTTCTGGGAAGCCTGGCACTGCCACGACGAGGGCCCCTTCCCCCGGGCGTGCGACCTGTTCGACGCGGCGGTGATACGCAGGGTCGGCTGAGTCGCCGGGGCCACACCCCCTGGTGCGCCGCGTTCAGCTTGCGTCGGCCGTGCTGGCGACGACGTCGACGGCGTGGCGGCGGTGCGCTGCGAAGAGGGCGAGGGCGGTGTCCGTGTCCCGGGCGCGCAGTGCGGCGACGAGTTCGCGGTGCTCACGCGGAATGCAGTCGAGGTAGCCCTTGGTGCTGCGACCGATCCGGGTCAGCAGGAACAGGTGCACCTGGCACCGGATGCCGTCCCACGCGTCGGCGAGACGCTGATGTCCTGCGGCGGCGAACACCGCGTCGTGGAAGGCGATGTCGCAGCGCACCATCTCGTGCGCGTCCGCGGCCCGCTCCATCATGTCGGCCGTCTTCGCGACGGACGCCAGGTCCTCGTCCGAGGCGCGGGCAATCACCTGGCGGACGGCGAGATCCTCGAGGGCGCCGCGCAGGCTGTCGAGCTCGGCCACGTCCTCGACGGACAGTGTCGTCACCGTCGTACCCCGGTGCCACGCACAGTGGACCAGGCCCTCGCGCTCAAGGAGCCGCAGCGCTTCGCGCACCGGGCCGCGGCTGACGTCCATCTCACCCGACAGCTCCACCTCGCGCAGTTGCTCACCGGGTGCGTAGGCCCCGCTGAAGATGGCCTCGCGGATACGGTCCCCGACCTCGTCGGCCAGTCCCCGACGGCGAGCCGGTGACACCTTGCCCTGATCGCTCATGTGCGGTGTACGCCTCCTCAAGCAATGCCGTAATGTTAACATTCAGACGTTGTCGCAATGTCAACATTAGGACAATAGCCAGGCCCGCCCTGGCCAGCGGGTCCCCCTCCCCGACAGGAAGGCAGTGCCATGACCGTTCTCGACTCCTCGATCCCGCGGTTCCACCTGGCCGTGCCGGTCGACGACCTGGCCGCGGCCCGTCGCTTCTACGGCGACGTCCTGGGCCTGGAGCAGGGCCGCAGTGCGGACACCTGGGTGGACTGGGATCTGCACGGCCACCAGTTCGTCACGCATCTGGCACCGGAGCGCGCGCAGCGCATACACAACCCGGTCGACGGCCACGACGTCCCGGTACCGCACTTCGGACTGATCCTGACGATCGACGCCTTCCAGGAGCTCGCCGAGCGGCTGCGCGCGGCGGACACCGAGTTCGTCATCGAGCCGTACGTGCGCTTCGCGGGCCAGAAGGGCGAGCAGCGGACGATGTTCCTCCTCGACCCGGCGGGCAACGCCCTGGAGTTCAAGGCGTTCGCCGACGACTCGCAGGTGTTCGCCGCCTGAGCGGCGGACCCCGCATCGCCCACACCCCTTCCCCACCCTTCCCCACCTGAACGACAGGACGTGATCATGAAGGTGTTCCAGATCGGCGCCGCCGGAGGAGTAGGCCGCCGCCTCACCCAACTCCTCACCGCCCGGGGCGACTCGGTGACCGGGATGCACCGCGAGGCCACGCAGGGCGAGACCGTGCGGGAAGCCGGGGGTACTCCGGTGATCGGTGATCTCATCACCGACTCGGTCGACGACCTCGCACAGAAGCTGCGCGGCCACGAAGCCGTCGTCTTCTCGGCCGGCGCCCACGGCACCGGCCAGGACAAGACGACCCTCATCGACGGCAAGGGCCTGGAGAAGGCCGCCGACGCGGCTGCCGCCGCTGAGGTGTCGCGGTTCGTGCTCGTCTCGATGTTCCCCGACGCGCTGCGCGGCGGCGAGGCCGGAGAGGGCTTCGAGCACTACGCCAAGGTCAAGAAGACCGCCGACGTGTATCTGACGCGCACGGATCTCGACTGGCTGATCGTCCGTCCCGGAACCCTCCTGGACACCTCCGGCAGCGGTCGGGTCACCGCCGGGCCCGCCATCGAGTACGGCGACGTGCACCGCGACGACGTCGCCGCGTTCATCGACGCGGCCCTCCAGGAGCCGCGCCTGCGCCGCGTGATCGTCGAGCTCACCTCCGGCGAGATCCCCGTGGCCGACGCCGTCACGCAGCTCGCGGCTCCCTGACCACCACCACCCCGTCGTCCCGCACACCCGCTACCGCACCACCAGCAAGGAGAAGGACCATGACCACCATCGATTCCTACAGCCACGACGTCTCCGGCGAGAAGGAGTTCGGGTTCGCCCAGGCCATCAGGGTCGGCGACACCATCTACGTCTCCGGGCAGCTCTCGCACGACGCCGACGGCGACTTCCTCCACCCCGACGACTTCGACGCCCAGCTCCAGCAGTCCTACGCCAACTTCGAGAAGGTGCTCGCCCACTACGGCGCCACCCGCAACCAGGTCGTCTCCGAGACCCAGTTCATCGTCGACCTGCCGAAGCACAACACGGCGATGGCCGCGGCGAACCTGGCCTATTTCGGTGACCACCGCCCCACCAGCTCCACCATCGGCGTGGCCTCGCTGTTCTTCCCGGGCCAGCTCATCGAGATCAGCTTCGTCCTCGACACCCGCCTCCCCGCCTGATCAACACCCCTCCCTGTCACCGGCGTTGCCCCGCCCGGTGATGTCCCCCGATGAAAGAGACCCACTGTGAGCACTCTGTTCACCCCCCTCAAGCTGCGCTCCCTCCAGATACCCAACCGGGTCTGGATGTCCCCGATGTGCATGTACTCCGCCGACTCAGCAGGCCCGGAGACCGGCGCGCCGACCGACTTCCACCTCGCCCACCTGGCCTCCCGCGCCGCCGGCGGAGCGGGCCTTGTCATGGCCGAGGCCACCGGCGTACGGCCCGACGGGCGCATCAGCCCCTGGGACCTCGGCCTGTGGAACGACCGCCAGCAGGATGCCTTCGCCCGCATCACCGAGGCCATCAAGGCCCACGGCGCCGTCCCCGCCATCCAGCTCGCGCACGCAGGCCGCAAGGCATCGGTGGACAAGCCCTGGCTGTCCGACCGGTACATACCCGAGAGCGAGGGCGGCTGGCAGCCCGTGGCGCCCAGCGCGATCGCCTACGACGGACTGGCCGTCCCGCACGAACTGACCGTGGACGAGATCCAGCAGCTGGTGCGCGACTTCGCCGACTCCGCCCGGCGCGCCCTGACCGCCGGATTCGAGGTCGCCGAGGTGCACGGCGCCCACGGCTACCTGATCAACTCCTTCCTCTCCCCGGCCTCCAACCACCGCATCGACGCCTACGGCGGCAGCTTCGAGAACCGGATCCGCTTCGCCCTGGAGGTAGTCGACGCGGTCCGCGAGGTGTGGCCCGAGGACCTGCCGGTCTTCTTCCGCGCCTCGGCCACCGACTGGCTGGCCGAGAACCCCGAGGACACCCGCGAGGGCTGGACCGGTGAGGACACCGTCCGCCTGGCCAAGGAGCTGACGGCCCACGGTGTCGACCTGCTCGACGTGTCCACCGGCGGCATGGTCCGCGACGCCAAGATCGTTGCCGGACCCGGCTACCAGGTGCCCTTCGCCGCCCGGGCCCGCCAGGCCACCGGCATCCCCACCGGCGCGGTCGGCATCATCACCGACCCGCACCAGGCCGAGGAGATCGTCACCTCCGGGCAGGCCGACGCCGTCCTGCTCGGCCGCGAACTGCTGCGCGACCCCTACTGGCCGCAGCACGCCGCTCTCGAGCTCGGTATCGAGCCCCGCTGGCCGGACCAGTACGCCTATGTCGTCAAGCGCCGCAAGCGCTGAGCCCGACTCGGCCATCCCCACGTACGACCGCGTCGCCCTTCCATGGGCGACGTGTTGAACCACCCCTCGCCCCCTCGAACCACCCCTCACCGGAAGATCCCCATGAACCACCTTGAGAACAAGGTCGTCGTCATCACCGGCGCCTCCTCCGGCATCGGCGCCGTCAGCGCCAAGGCCCTCGCCGCCCGCGGCGCCAGGATCGTCGCCGCAGCCCGCGGCCAGGAAGCCCTGGACGAGCTGGTCGCCGACATCGAAAAGGCCGGCGGTACCGCGGTCGCCAGGCTCACCGACGTCGCCGACGCCGCCGACATGCAGGCACTGGCCGACGTCGCCGTCGACACCTACGGACGCATCGACGTCCTCGTCAACAACGCCGGGCTGATGCTCTTCTCGTACTGGAAGGACGTCGCGCTCGACGACTGGAACCGGATGCTCGACGTGAACATCCGCGGCTACCTCAACGGCGTGCACGCCGTCCTGCCCGTGATGCTCCGCCAGAAGTCCGGCCACATCCTCAACATGGACTCGGTGGCAGGACACCAGGTCGGCGACGGCGCCGGCGTCTACAGCTCGACGAAGTTCTTCGTGCAGGCCATGACCGAGTCCATGCGTAAGGAACTCAGCGTCCGCGAGGGCATCAAGGCGTCCACGATCAGCCCCGGCGTCATCGACACCGGCTGGGCCGACAAGGTCACCGACCCCACCGGACGCAAGGCCGCCCAAGAGCTCAACGCCATCGCGATCAGCCCCGATGCGATCGCCGACGCCGTCGTCTACGCCCTCGACCAGCCTGCCGACGTCACCGTCAACGACCTCGTCATCTCCCCCACCAGCCAGAACTGGTAAGGGGACCTCTCAGGACGCCCGCTTTCAGCCGCCCGCTCAGGCAGGACCCGTACGCGACTCAGACGGGCCGCGTCCCGACGACAACGGTCGCGTACATCTCCTCGTCGCTCACCGACCGCGGCACGAGACCACCGTCGGCGACCGCCGCGAGCGCGTACGGCACCTGCCGCTCACTCGTCTCGAACAGCAGTCGGCCGCCGGGAGCCAGCCAGCGCGCCGCGTCCTCGGTCACCCGCCGCAGAACGTCGAGGCCGTCCGCGCCGCCGTCGAGCGCCACCCGCGCCTCGTGGATCCGGGCTTCCGGCGGCAGGAGACCCACCTCCTCGGTGGGTACGTAGGGGACGTTCGCCAGCAGTACGTCGACACGGCCCCGGAGCGCGCCGGGCAGCGGCTCGTAGAGGTCGCCCTCGTACACCTTTCCCCCCGCGTCGGCGACATTGCGCCGCGCGCACCGCACGGCGGCGGGGTCGATGTCGGCGGCGTGCAGCTCGATCCGGCCGACGGCGGCGCCGAGAGCGGCCCCGAGTGCGCCGGAGCCGCAGCACAGGTCGACGACGACCGCCCCGGGCCCGGCGAGGGCGGCGGCCTCCTGCACGAGGAACTCGGTGCGCCGCCGTGGCACGAAGACGCCGGTGTCCACGGCTATCCGCAGACCGCGGAACTCCGCCCAGCCCAGGACATGTTCGAGCGGGCGGCCGGCGACGCGCCGCTCCACCATGGCGGCGAGTTCGGTGTGGTCACGCGCGGTGGCGACGAGCAGCTGCGCCTCGTCCTCGGCGAAGACACAGCCGGCGGCGCGCAGCCTGGTGACGATGACGGAAGGGGTGAGGGACGTCATCGGCGATGACGCGGGTGACGAAGGTGAGGCCGACATGAGAAGAGGAACCTTTCGGGACGCCTGTGGGGCTCCCTCGGTCACCTATGCCGGGTGAACCGCGCGGTCGTGAAGGGGGAGCACCCGACCTGCTGCAGCGGTAATGGGTCTCACCTCCTGAGTCCGTCTGCCCGCGTCCGTCGCGGGGGAGGGCAACAGTACCCGACCCGTTCGGGGGCGGCACCGCCGGAGCGTCCACAATATCTGACGGTTCATCAGTATTGAATGTTCTCGACCCTGCGGCTACGTTCCGCGACACCGCAGCTGCGCCCCGCCGCAGCGCCCAACGAAAAGGGGTCGTCGCATGGCCGAAGTCAGCGCGGAAGCACGGATCGATGCTCCCGCCGAGAAGGTCTGGGCCCAACTCACCGACTTCTCCTCGTACGGCGAGTGGAATGCCACGCACACGAGTTTCCCCAAGGGCGGCCCCACCACGCTGGAGGTGGGCGGCACGTTCGCGGAGAACATGAAGCTGATGGGTTTCCCCGCCGAGGTCAACTGGACGATCGAGGAGCTGCAGAGCGAGCGCACCCTGGCGATCAGGGGCAAGGGCCCGATGGGCGTCACGGTCGGCACCCGCTACTCGCTCTCGCCCGACGGGGACGCGACGAACGTACGCATAGACGGCGAGTTCACGGGCGCGGCGGTCTCCTTGATGGCGGGCAAGCTGAAGGATTCGGCGACGGCCGCGCTGGACGAGTCGCTGCGGAAGCTGGCGGGCCTGGTGGTCTGACCCTCCCCCGCGGCCAAAAGGCACCCCGGCACGAAGAGGCGCCCCACACATGAAGTGCGGGGCGCCTCAGTGGCACTGGAGGTCATCGACCCCCGCTGCCTCAGTCCTCATCGGCGAGGATCAGGTACAGCTTCTTACGGGCGTCATTGATGACCGTGACAGCCTTCTCGCGCTGCTCCTTGCTGCCGGTCTTCCAGACCTGGCCGAACGCCTCCATCAGCCCGAAACCGGCCTGGCGGATCTCGTTCAGCGTGTCCCAGTCGACCCCGCGCCCGGCCTCTTCCCAAGGCGCGTCGGGACCCTCGTCGGCCGCAGTGACACCGGCCTCGGTGAGCGAGAAGAGCTTCTTGCCGCCCTCGCTCGCGCTGCTGATCAGGCCCTCGTCCTCCAGGAGCTGGAGGGTCGGGTAGACCGAACCGGGGCTGGGCTTCCACGCCCCGCCACTGCGCTCGGCGATCTCCTGAATCATCTCGTAGCCGTGCATCGGCCGGTCCTTCAGGAGGGCCAGGATCGACGCGCGTACGTCGCCGCGCCGCGCCCTGCCTCGCGGACCGCCGCGGCCACCGCGCCCGCCGCCCCAGGGGCCGCCGGGCCCGCCGGGACCGCCGAAGCCGGGACCGAAGGGGCCGAACGCGGCGCGCCGCCCCTCGAAGCCGCCCCGGCCCTCGTGGCCGTGGCCGCGCTTTCCATGTCCGTGCTCGTGTTCATAGCCGTGGGAACGCATAACAATCACTCCTTTTGTGATCTTGACCTTGATCCTGCTTTGGATCTCGTTGGTGATCTACCGCGCCATCGTTGATCTGTCGCGATGCGTCAACGATATATCGGAACTGTTCACCTGGCAAGCCTCTTCCGGAAGGTGGGCAGAGCAGCAGGCCAGAGGGGGCGCCCGCGGACAGGTAGTGGCAGCCGAGCAGGGCCGGGCGGGCCAGCCGTCGGCGCGCCGGGTGCCGACCGACACCCTCCCCGGAGCGGCCGACCCCCAGTCCGCCCGGCCAGTGCCGGAACATGCCAACCACCGAATCCGGCACCCCTAATCGGGCCACTCACCCCCGATTGGCCTTGTCCGACCCCCGCAGTGGCCCGCTAGCTTCATCGGCATGCCGACTTCTCACCGCATCCGCATCGTCGACGCCTTCACCGACCGCCCCTTCACGGGCAACCCCGCAGGTGTCCTCCTCCTCGACGCCTTCCCCGATGACGCCTGGCTCCAGAACGTCGCCGCGGAGGTCAACCACGCCGAGACCGCCTTCGCCCACCGCCTCCCCGCGCACGGCGAAGCCGACTGGGCGCTGCGCTGGTTCACACCCGCCACCGAGGTCGACCTCTGTGGCCACGCCACGCTCGCCACCGCCCACGTCCTGCAGGTCACCGGCTCCGCCGAGGGCCCCGTACGGTTCGCCACCCGCAGCGGCGTCCTGACCACGACCGCGCACGCCGACGGCACCGTCACCATGGACTTCCCGACCGCCCCGCTCACCCCGGCCGATGTCCCCGACGGCGCGGCCCGGGCGCTCGGCGCCGAGCCGCTCGCGGCGTACGACACCGGGGCGCACCTCGGCGACCTCCTTGTCGAGCTCGCGGACGAGAAGACGGTGCGCGCGCTCACCCCGGACCACAAGGCCCTGGCCCAGCACTCCAGGCGCGGCATCATCGCCACCGCACGTGCCGAAGACCCCGCCCGCGGCTATGACTTCGTCTCCCGGGGCTTCTTCCCGCGCGTCGGCATCGACGAGGACCCGGTGACCGGCAGCGCCCACACGGCACTGGCCCCCTTCTGGTCCCAGCGCCTGGGCCGCGCGGAGCTCACCGGACTGCAGGTCTCGGCCCGCAGCGGCCTGGTCCGCACGGAACTGCGCGGTGACCGCACCCTCCTGACGGGCCGCGCGGTCACCGTCATCGAGGGCGACCTGTACGCCTGACGTGGCGGTGGGGACGTACG